>NZ_JBEPFC010000016.1:0-87990 GCF_040301705.1 Streptomyces sp. NPDC000151
GTCCGACGACGCGGGCCGCCGCGCCGCCGGCATGGCCGTCCGCCGCGCCGTCCTGAGCGACGCCCACGTGGACCGCGCCGAGGCCAGGAAGACCGCCTTCACCTCCCGCTTCCAGGACTTCATCACCCGCTACGCCTGGGGCGAGATCTGGACCGGCGACACTCTGGACCGCCGCACCCGCAGCTGCATCACACTGACCGCGCTGGTCGCCCACGGCCACCACGCCGAACTGGCCATGCACGTAAAGGCCGCGGTACGCAACGGCCTCACCCCCGACGAGATCGGCGAGGTCCTCCTCCAGAGCGCCGTCTACTGCGGCGTCCCGGCCGCCAACGCCGCCTTCGGCATCGCCCAGGAGGCGCTCGCCGAACTGGAGTGACCCGCGCGGCGGGAGGGGTGATGTCCCCGGTCCGGAATGATCTGTTGCGCGTTTCACGTTGTTGCCATGCGTGCATCACACCGGTGCGGCAGAGTGGTCGCCGCACCGGTCGATCATCGACGAGCGCTGGGGGCAGCAGGCATGACGGACATCGGCAGACGGCGGCTGTTGGCGGCCGGCGGCGGCATCGCGCTCACCGGCGCACTGGCGGCATGCGGCTCCAATACCGGCCGGGGCGGCGGGAGTTCGGGACCGGCGCTGAGCCAGTGGTACCACCAGTACGGCGAGGCCGGCACCGAGCAGGCCGTGCAGCGGTACGCCGCCGCGTACGACAGGGCGAAGGTCACCGTCCAGTGGCGCCCCGGCGACTACGACCGGCAGACCGCCGCCGCCCTGCTGACCGACTCGGGCCCTGACGTCTTCGAGGTCAACGGGCCGACGCTGGACCAGATCCGCGGCGGCCAGGTCGCCGATCTGACGTCCGCGGTCGAGCCCGTCAAGGACGACTTCAACCAGGCGGTCCTCGCGCCGAAGATCTGGCAGGACAAGATCTGGTCGATCCCCCAGGTCATCGACATGCAGCTGCTCTTCTACCGCAAGAGCATGCTGGTGCAGGCCGGGGTGAAACCGCCCCGCACCCTCGACGAACTGGTCGACGCGGCACGGGAGTTGACTGCCAAGGGCAGGAAGGACAAGGTCAAGGGGCTGTTCCTGGGGAACGACGGGGGCGCGGGCGCGCTCGGCGGCACCCCGCTGCACGCCGCCGGGCTCTCCATCGTCACCGACGACGGCAAGGTCGGCTTCGACGACCCGGCAGCCGCCCGCACGCTCGGGAAGCTCCACGAGCTGTACGCGGACAAGTCCCTGCTGCTCGGCGCGCCCGCCGACTGGTCCGACCCGGCCGCGTTCACGCAGGGGCTGACCGCGATGCAGTGGTCGGGGCTGTGGGCACTGCCGCAGGTGAAGAAGGCGCTGGGGAGCGACTTCGGGGTGCTGCCGTTCCCGAAGGACGGCTCCGGCGGCAAGGACGCCGTGCCGGTCGGCGCGTACGGCTCGGCGGTCAGCGCGCGCAGCAAGCACAAGAAGGAGGCGGTGGCCTTCGCGAAGTGGCTGTGGATCGACCGCACGGACTACCAGCGCGACTTCGCGCTCTCCTACGGCTTCCACATCCCGGCCCGGATCTCCCTGGCGAAGAAGGCGAAGGAGCTGCGCTCGGGCGCGGCCGCCGACGCCGTCACGTACGCCACCGACCTCGGGTACGCCGAGCCGCTGCTGTGGACCACCGCCGCCAAGACCGCCTACCAGGACGCGGTGAGCCGCATCATCAAGGACGGCGCGAACCCGGAGTCGGAGCTGAAGTCGGTCGTGCGGAAGACCCAGGCGGAACTCCAGCGGGTCAAGAAGAAGTGATCCGCAGGCTGCTGGGGCCCCAGAACCGCAATCTGTGGTTCTGGGTGTTCGTCGGTCCGTTCGCGGTCGGGCTGGCCCTGTTCACGTACGTACCGCTGCTGTGGAGTGTCTGGCTCAGCTTCTTCGACGCGCACAACACCGTGACGCCGACGAAGTTCGTCGGGCTGGACAACTATGTGTCGATGCTGGGCGACGACGCGTTCCTCCGCAGCCTGGGCACGTTCCTGCTGTTCTCGGTGTTCATCGTGCCGGCGACGTATGCGCTCTCGCTCGGGCTGGCGCTGATGGTCAACAGGGTGCGGGTGGCGCAGGCGTTCTTCCGGTCGGTCTTCTTCCTGCCCACCGCGTGCAGTTACGTGGTCGCCTCGCTGGTGTGGAAGCTGTCGGTGTTCAACGGCGTGCGGTTCGGGCTGGCCAACACGGTGCTGGGGTGGTTCGGCGCGGACCAGACGGCGTGGCTGTCGACGACGCATCCGCCCTGGTACTGGCTGGTGATCGTGACCGTACGGCTGTGGCTGCAGGCCGGCTTCTACATGATCCTCTTCCTGGCCGGGCTGCAGCGGATCTCGCCGCGGCTGTACGAGGCGGCCGCGGTGGACGGCGCGAAGCCCGGCTGGCAGACCTTCCGGCACATCACCTTCCCGCAGCTGCGGGCCACCTCCGTGGCGGTGGTGCTGCTGCTCGTCATCAACGCCTTCCAGGCGTTCGACGAGTTCTACAACCTGCTCTCCGACGCCCGCGGCTATCCGCCCTACGCCCGGCCGCCGCTGGTCTACCTGTACTACATCGCGCTCGGCCGGGAGCAGAATCTCGGGCTCGGCAGCGCGGGCGCGGTGATCCTCGCGCTGATCATCGCGGTGGCGACCATCGTCCAGGCCCGCTGGTTCGGGCTGGGCCGCAAGGAGGACTGACCGGTGGACCAGGCACTCATCCGGGCGGGCCGGGCCCTGCGGCTGGTCCTGCTGATCGTCCTCGCGCTGCTCTTCCTGATCCCGTTCTACCTGCTGCTGCGCAACGGGCTGGCGACCGAGGCGGACATCACCGCGCCGGACTGGACGTTCTTCCCGCGCTCGCTGCGGTGGGGCAACCTGGCCGAGCTGTTCGCGGACCCGAATCTGCCGATGGCGCGGGCGCTGCTGAACTCCACGGTGATCGCGGTGGCCACGACGCTGGGCACGCTGCTGCTGGCCTCGCTGGCCGGTTACGGCCTGGCCCGCATCCCGTACCGGCACGCGAACGCGGTCTTCTACGTGATCCTCGGCACGCTCATGGTCCCGGCCGCGGTCACCTTCGTACCCAGCTTCGTACTGGTCTCCTCCCTCGGCTGGATCTCGACCCTGCGCGGGCTGATCATCCCCACCCTTTTCTCCGCTTTCGCGTGCTTCATCTTCCGGCAGTACTTCCTCGGCTTCCCGCGGGAGCTGGAGGACGCGGCGCGGGTGGACGGGCTGGGGTACTGGCGGACGTACTGGCGGGTGGTGGTGCCGAACTCCCGGCCGGTGTTCGCGGCGGTCGGCACGATCGTCTTCATCGGCGCGTGGAACGCCTTCCTGTGGCCGCTGGTGATCGGCCAGGACCGCGAGGCGTGGACGGTGCAGGTGGCGCTGTCGACGTTCACCACCGCGCAGAACGTCAATCTGCACGAGCTGTTCATCGCGGCCGCGGTCTCCATCGCGCCGCTGATCCTGGTCTTCTTCCTGCTGCAGCGGTACATCGTCGCCGGGGTGGAGCGGACAGGCATCGACGATTGATGTACGGTGCCAACATGATGGCGCGACCGACCTCCCGTGAGCAGGAGCCGCAGTTCTGCGGCCCCCGCGGTGAGTGCGCGCCCCGCGGTCTCAGCTTCCTGAGCCGCCGTGGCCGAGTGGGTTCGCCCCCGGCCGCCTGTTCCTCGCGCCGCTGAGCCTGCCCGCTCCCGGCGCCTTCTCCCTCCCCCCCCTTTTCCGTTTTCCCCTTTTTGCGGGCTTCCGCACGTTCCGCAGCCTTTGGTCTCTCCAGGAGGATCAGATGACGGCCATCGCCGTACCCACCGCCCCTGCCCTGCGCGACCACCGCATCCCCGCCGACGGCCTCTACGAAGGCGTACGCGTCCTGAACCGGCTCCCCGAGGGCTGGGAGACCCAGCCGTACGAGCGCTTCGAGGTCGTGCCGCAGGGCCGCACCATCGGCGCCGAGATCCGCGGCGTCGACCTGTCCCGGCCGCTGGACGACGCGCTGCGCGCCGAGCTGAACCGGGCGCTGCTGGAGTGGAAGGTGCTCTTCTTCCGCGGCGCGCACCTGACCTCCGCCGCGCAGGCCGACTTCGCCCGCAACTGGGGCGCGCTGGAGACCAATCCGCTGCTGGCGCGCGGGGACAGCGAGGAGGTGGTGCGGTTCGACAAGAAGGACCCCACGGCGCCCACCTTCGAGAACGTCTGGCACACGGACGTGACCTTCCGGGAGCGGCCGGCGCTGGGCGCGGTGCTCCAGCTGCGCGAGGTGCCGCCGTTCGGCGGGGACACGATGTGGGCCGACATGGCGGCCGCGTACGACAACCTGCCGCAGGAGGTGAAGGACCGTATCGACGGCGCCCGCGCCGTGCACGACTTCATCCCCGGCTTCTCTCGCTTCTACCCGGCCGAGCGACTCGTCCCGCTCCAGGAGCAGTTCCCGCCGGTCGAGCACCCGGTGGTGCGCCGCCACCCGGAGACCGGCCGCAAGATGCTGTTCGTCAACACCTCCTTCACCACCCGCATCGTGGGCTGGGACCGCGCGGAGAGCGACCGGATGCTGCGGCTGCTGTTCCAGCAGGCCCATGTGCCGGAGTACCAGGTGCGGTTCCGCTGGCAGGCGGGCGACGTGGCGTTCTGGGACAACCGGGCGACGCAGCACTACGCGGTGGCCGACTACGCCCCGCACGGGCGGGTCGCCGAGCGGGTCGCGATCGCGGGCGACCGCCCGGAGTAGCCCGTCAGGTCGTACCCGGCGGCGCCCGCGTCCTCCGCGGCGCCGCCGCCCCGTATGAGGGCCGCGCCCAGCGGAGTGAGGGTGTGCAGGACCGCGTTGCCCTGGCGCAGCGTGACCAGCAGCCCGGCCTCCCGCAGCACGGTCGCGTGCTGGCTCGCGGAGGCGAGCGACACCTCGGCGCGCCGGGCCAGTTCGCTGGTGGTGCAGCCGCCGCCGATGCCCCGCAGGATCGCGGAGCGGGTGCGGCCGACGAGCTTGCCGAGCGAACGGCCGGGCGCCGCGGGGGCCGTGGGCCGCGGTGCCTGGTGCTCGACGGGGTAGACCAGGACGGGCGTGAGCTCCGGGTCGTACAGGGTGACCGGGGTGCGGCGGCAGAAGAACGACGGGACCAGCAGCAGCCCGCGCCCGTCCAGGCGCAGGTCGCGGTCGACCGGGTAGTCGGCCTCCAGGACGGGCGGCCGCCAGCGCATCATGGGCGGCAGCGAGCCGAGCAGCCGGTCGGCGCCGCCGTCCAGCAGGGCCCGGCCGCGGGTCGCCCGGTCCGCCTCGATACGGGCCTGGAGGTGCGGCCAGTACGGTGCGATGGCCGCGTCGTGGTAGTGCCGCAGGACGCCGGCCAGCCGGTGCAGCGGCCGGGTGTCGCCCTGGGCGAGGTCGCGCAGCCACGGCTGGGGCGGGCGGCCCTCGGTCAGCCGGGTGAGGTCCCGGTGCAATCGCGGGGCCGGAGTCGCCTTCAGCGCGGCGAGTGCGTCATCGATTCCCAGCAGTCCCTCGGGGGGCGTCAGGAAATCGGGAAAATATCCCTTGGTAGGGATGAGCGGGGCGAGATAACGTGTTTCACCATTCAACCGGGAGCGGGTTTCCGTACGCCATTCGTTCAGCGTCGTACCACCCTGCCGGTCGCGAAGTCGGTGGAAACTTAAAACGGTCTCCCAGAGCACATCAGGGCGTGCGGCGATCCGCACGCGGGCCAGATCCGGTCCACTGAAATGGACGCGCAGCACCGAAACCCCACCATCGCCATTCGTTGTCGGCCCCCGAGCCCCGAGTATGCACTCGGCCACGTGGGGTCACCACGCCCTTTTGGCCAGTCTTGAAAAGGGTCGCGTCGGGAGCGAACTCCCGGAATGCTGTTGCTCAATTCGGTGGCGATACGGATGGCACGGATTGCTCGGACCCGTGGGGGGTGACGAGTCATCACCGGCCGTCCCGCTACCCACCGAAGGCCGCCGCCCGGGCCGAGCTGGCGGCGGCAGCTCCCGAGGGGGGAGTCCGGAAAAGGCGAGGGCGGCACCTCCGCACAGGTGCCGCCCTCGTTTCGCGGAACCGGAGCCACCTACCAGGGTGAGGGTCGGGTACACCAGCTGATGGCTCCGGTCGTACTGCAGGCCGCCGGAGCGGCCGTTGGGACGCCTGTCTGCCGGCGCCCGACGCCGACAGACAGGCGGGTTCGCGGGGTCAGCGGCTGTCGCTGCCCTTGGACTCCGCCGCCGCGCGGCCCGCCTCCAGGCGCGCCACGGGGATGCGGAACGGCGAGCAGGACACGTAGTCCAGGCCCACCTCGTGGAAGAAGTGCACCGACTCCGGGTCGCCGCCGTGCTCGCCGCACACGCCGAGCTTGAGGTCGGGGCGGGTGGCCCGCCCGGCCTCCGCGGCGTTCCGTACGAGCGAGCCCACGCCGTCCTTGTCGATCGTCTCGAACGGGCTGACGCCGAAGATGCCCTTCTCCAGGTACGCGGTGAAGAAGCTGGCCTCCACGTCGTCCCGGGAGAAGCCCCACACGGTCTGCGTGAGGTCGTTCGTACCGAAGGAGAAGAAGTCGGCGGACTCGGCGATCTGCCCGGCCGTGAGGGCGGCACGGGGCAGCTCGATCATCGTGCCGAGGGTGAGCCCCAGATCCACACCGTGGGCGCGCTCGACCTCGGCGATGACCTGCTCGGCCTCCTCGCGGACGATCTCCAGCTCCTGGACGGTGCCGACCAGCGGGATCATGATCTCCGCACGCGGGTCGCCCTTGGCGGCCCGGCGCGCGGCCGCGGCCTCCGCGATCGCCCGTACCTGCATGGCGAACAGGCCGGGGATGACCAGGCCGAGGCGGACGCCGCGCAGGCCCAGCATCGGGTTCTGCTCGTGCAGCCGGTGCACGGCCTGGAGCAGGCGCAGATCGTTCTCGTTGGAGTCCTTGCGGGACTCGGCGAGCGCGACGCGCACCGACAGCTCGGTGATGTCAGGCAGGAACTCGTGCAGCGGCGGGTCCAGCAGCCGCACCGTCACCGGCAGCCCGTCCATCGACTCGAAGAGCTCGACGAAGTCGCCCTTCTGGAGCGGCAGCAGCTCCGAGAGCGCGGCCTCGCGCTCCTCACCGGTGTCGGCGAGGATCAGCCGCTCGACCATCTCGCGCCGCTCACCGAGGAACATGTGCTCGGTGCGGCACAGGCCGATGCCCTGCGCGCCGAACCGGCGGGCGCGCGCCGCGTCCTCGGCGTTGTCGGCGTTGGCGCGTACCCGCAGCCGGCGCACCCGGTCCGCGTACGCCATGACCCGGTGCACGGCCTTGACCAGCTCGTCGGCGTCGTCGGCGCCCGCGTGCATGCGGCCCTCGAAGTACTCGACGACCGGGGACGGGACGACCGGCACCTCACCGAGGTAGACCTTGCCGGTCGAGCCGTCGATGGAGACGACGTCGCCCTCCTCGATGACCACGCCGCCGGGCGCGGTCAGGCAGCGCCGCTTGGTGTCGACCTCCAGCTCCTCGGCGCCGCAGACACAGGTCTTGCCCATGCCGCGGGCGACGACGGCGGCGTGCGAGGTCTTGCCGCCGCGCGAGGTGAGGATGCCCTCGGCGGAGATCATGCCGTTGAGGTCGTCGGGGTTGGTCTCGCGGCGGATCAGGATGACCTTCTCGCCCGAACGCGACCACTTCACGGCGGTGTACGAGTCGAAGACGGCCTTGCCGACGGCCGCGCCCGGCGAGGCGGCGATGCCGCGGCCCAGCAGCTCGGCCCTCCCACCCTTTGGACGCAGCGCCTTCTCGTCGAAGCGGGGGAACATCAGCTGCGCGAGCTGCGCGCCGTTGACCCGCTGCAGCGCCTCGGCCTCGTCGATCAGGCCCTGGTCGACGAGCTGCGTGGCGATGCGGAAGGCCGCGCCCGCGGTGCGCTTGCCGACGCGGGTCTGCAGCATCCACAGCTTGCCGCGCTCGATGGTGAACTCGATGTCGCACAGGTCCTTGTAGTGCGTCTCGAGCGTCTCCATGATCTGCATCAGCTGGTCGTACGACGTCTTGTCGATCGACTCCAGGTCCGCGAGCGGGACCGTGTTGCGGATGCCGGCCACGACGTCCTCGCCCTGCGCGTTCTGCAGGTAGTCGCCGTACACGCCCTGGTGGCCGCTGGCCGGGTCGCGGGTGAAGGCGACGCCGGTACCGGAGTCCGGGCCGAGGTTGCCGAAGACCATCGAGCAGACGTTGACCGCCGTGCCGAGGTCGCCGGGGATGCGCTCCTGGCGCCGGTACAGCTTCGCCCGGTCGGTGTTCCACGAGTCGAAGACCGCGCGCACCGCGAGGTCCATCTGCTCGCGCGGGTCCTGCGGGAAGTCCCGCTTCGTCTCGGTGGAGACGATCTCCTTGAACTGCCCGACCAGTTTCTTCATGTCGGCCGCGTCCAGCTCGACGTCAACCTTCACGCCCTTGGCCTTCTTGGCGTCCTCCAGCGCCTCTTCGAAGAGGTCGCCGTCCACGCCGAGCACGGTCTTGCCGAACATCTGGATGAGGCGGCGGTACGAGTCCCACGCGAAGCGCTCGGAACCGGCCTGCTGCGCGAGGCCGTTCACCGACTCGTCCGAGAGCCCGATGTTCAGCACGGTGTCCATCATGCCGGGCATGGAGAACTTCGCACCGGAACGCACCGATACGAGCAGCGGGTTGTCCGCCTGCCCGAGCTTCTTGCCCATCTGGCGCTCAAGGGCGTCCAGATGCGCGGAGACCTCGGCACGCAGTGCCGCCGGTTCCTCGCCGCTCTCCAGGTACTCCTTGCACGCCTCGGTCGTGATGGTGAAACCGGGCGGGACGGGAAGTCCCAGATTGGTCATCTCGGCGAGGTTCGCACCTTTCCCGCCGAGCAGATCCTTCAGGTCCTTGTTGCCCTCGGTGAAGTCGTAGACGAACTTCACCGCGTCGGCGGACGGGGATACGTGGGGATCTTGTGTTTCCGACACGGGACTGACTCCTCGCGGACGGGCTGCCCTGACGGCCAGGAACATACCCAGATCGAAGGCGCATGGGTACGTCCACTCGGTCGACATACGCCCGTAACCCGGCGTCAGCCAACAGATCGAAAGTTGCCGGTCCTGGCTGTATGCATACACCTTCTGAAGGCATGACTCCGGAAGGTATCGATGATCATGGCTGATTCTGTACGGAGCGCGACGGTTGCCTTGATCATCTGAACTCAATCACGATGGCACCCAGTGCCAGCTTTGGAGACATAGAAACCTGATGAATCGCTCATCTGAGCGCGACCCTTATCAAGGGTGGCGAGAATCACGCGCTCCGAGGCCCGCCGATCCCACCATCCGGACCCGTCCGCGGACACGAAACGCCGCTGTCATCCCGCCGCCGCCACCCGCTCCAGGAAGGCGTCCACGAGCGCGTACGCCCGCTCCCGCGCCTCGGGAAGCGCCGCCCGCACCTCCTTGACCAGCGCGTCGGGGTCGGCCCCGAGCGCCTCCGCGATGCCCTCGTCGTCCCCGTCGAACCAGGCCCGCAGCACCTCGGGCGTCAGCTCCGGATGGAACTGCACGCCCAGCGACCGCCCGCAGGCGAACGCCTGCGACGCGACCTCATTGCGCGCGAGCTCGCGGAGCGGCAGACCGGCCTGCGGGGTGACCTCCGGGAGCAGCCACCGGTCGCCGTGGAACTGGAACCACGGCCCCGGCCCCACCAGTCCCGGCTCGTCCGCCTCGACCTCCGTCCAGCCGAGCTCGAAGCGCGGGGCGCGCTCAATTGAGCCCCCGAGCGAGGCGGCCAGCAGCTGCCCGCCGAAGCAGATGCCGAGCACGGGTATGCCCAGCCGCTGCGCGTCCCGCAGCAGGTCGAGCTCCGCCCGTATCCACTCGTTCATGCGGTTCACCGACCAGGGCGCGCCGAGCGACAGGATCAGGTCATATTCGGCGGCCGCCGGGAATCGGGGCTCGACGTCCGGAGTCGCGTACCGCTCGGCGGGGACCACGAGCAGCTCGTCGAGCACGTATCCGCGCTGCGCCAGCCGGTCGCCGACGTGGCCGGCGGCGGAGAGGTGGTCGTGGGCGATGACCAGGGCGCGCTGCGTCATGGGGACCTCGTTCGATGCGTTCGGTGCGTACGGGCATATCGTTTGGGATCAAATTTACTGGCGCCCACGAGTGCGCCGCACCCCTTGAGCCGCCCGGCCCTCCGACTTATCGTTTGACCTCAAACAACAATGCTCCGGAGGCCGCCGTATGACATCCCCCCGCATGCTGCTCGTGCTCAGCGAGAACTGGACCATGACCGGCGGCCGCTGTGACCTCGAAGCGCTCGTCCGCTGGGCCCGCGAGGCGGAGGACGCCGGCTTCGACTCCGTCATGCTCAGCGAGCACCTCGTCCTCGGCCCCGACTCGGGCGCGCTCGGCGTGATGCCCAACCCCCGCGAGTACGCGCTCCCCGGGAACCAGGACCCACGCACCCCCTGGCCCAACTCCCTCGTCCTGCTGAGCGCGATCGCGGCCGTGACCGAACGCCTGCGGCTGGTCGCCGGCGCGATCCTCGCCCCGCTCCGCCACCCCCTCGTCCTCGCCAAGGAGCTGGCCACCCTGGACCTGCTCAGCAAGGGCCGGCTGGTCGTCCTGCCGACGGTGAGCTGGAGCCGCGACGAGTACGCGGCGCTGGACGTCCCCTTCGCCCGGCGCGGCAAGCTGCTCGACGAGCACCTGGCCGCCTGGGATCAGTTGTGGCAGCCCTCCCCCGCGTCCTTCGAAGGCGATCACTACCGCTTCGAGGACGTCTACCTGGAGCCCAAGCCGTACCGGCCCGGCGGCCCGGAACTGTGGTTCGGCGGCGGCTCACTGCACGGCCCGCTGCTGCGCCGCCTGGTCCGGTACGGCCACGGCTTCAACCCGCTGGGCCGGCCGGCCCCCGAGGAGCTGGAGAAGCTGCGGGCGGCGATGGCGGAGGCCGGCCGCTCGATGGACGAGCTGGAGATGATCGGCGGTACGCGGGCGGTCTTCCCCGGCCCGGACGCGGTGGCCGACCTGGGCCGCGCGCTGGAGAGCGTGCCGGAGCAGATGGCGCAGGGCTTCGGTACGTTCTGCATCAAACCGTCGCAGTTCACCGACGACCCGCAGGACGTCGGCCGCTTCTGCCGCGAGGTGATGCGGCGGGTGGAGCGGCTGACGTCCTGAGGTCAGGCGATACGGGGGCACCTGCGCGGCACGTGGTGTGGCGCAGGTGCGGTGTGTGGTGTGGCGCAGGTGCGGTGTGCGGATCCGGAAACGGCTCTCAGTGGCCGCGAGCGATCCACTCCTCCAGGTGCGGTGCCTCGTCCCCGATGGTGGTGCCGTCACCGTGGCCGGTGAACACCTTCGTCTGCGGCGGCAGGCCGAGCAGCCGTTCCTTGATGGACTCGACGATGGTCGGGAAGTGCGAGAACGACCGCCCGGTCGCGCCGGGCCCGCCCGCGAACAGGGTGTCCCCGGTGAACACGGCCTCCAGCGCAGGCGCGTACAGGCACACCGCGCCGGGCGCGTGCCCCGGCGTGTGCAGCACGGTCAGCTCCGTACCGGCCACCGTGAAGACCTGCCCGTCCCCCAGCTCACCGTCCGGCAGCCGCTCGGGGTGCGTCAGCTTCCACAGCGGCCAGTCGTCCGGGTGCAGCAGGACCGGCGCTGCGGCCCGGTCCGCGAGTTCCGGCGCGGCGTCGATGTGGTCGTTGTGCGCGTGCGTGGAAATGATCGCCAGCAGCCGACGGTCCCCGACGGCTTGCAGGATGGCCTCGGCGTCGTGCGCAGCATCGATGACGACTGCTTCGTTGTCATCACCGATGATCCATACGTTGTTGTCGACGTCCCACGTCCCGCCATCAAGGGAGAACGTCCCGGAGGTGACGAGCTGCTCGATGCGTGCCGCCATCACAGCACCACCACCGAACGGAGAACGTCGCCCTCATGCATCCGCGCGAACGCCTTCTCCACATCCTCGATCCCGATCGTCTCCGTCACAAACGCACCCAGGTCAATCCGCCCCTGCTGATGCAAGTCGACCAGCATCGGGAAGTCACGGGAGGGCAGACAGTCCCCGTACCAGGACGACTTCAACGCCCCACCCCGCCCGAACACATCCAGCAACGGCAACTCCAACGTCATCTCCGGCGTCGGCACCCCCACCAACACGACAGTCCCGGCCAGGTCACGGGCGTAGAACGCCTGCTTGTACGTCTCCGGACGCCCCACCGCCTCGATGACCACATCCGCGCCGAAGCCGCCGGTCAGCTCACGGATCGCCTCCACCGGGTCCACGGTCTTGGAATTCACCGTGTGCGTGGCACCGATCGTCTTGGCGGTCGCCAGCTTCCGGTCGTCGATATCCACCGCAATGATCTTCGCAGCACCCGCCAACCGAGCACCCGCAATCGCCGCATCACCCACGCCACCACAGCCGATCACCGCAACCGAGTCACCCCGGCCCACATTGCCGGTGTTGATCGCCGCACCGATCCCGGCCATCACGCCACAGCCCAGCAACCCGGCCACGGCGGGCGAGACGCTGGGGTCGACCTTGGTGCACTGCCCCGCCGCCACCAGCGTCTTCTCCGCGAACGCGCCAATGCCCAGCGCCGGCGACAGCTCCGTACCATCCGTCAGCGTCATCTTCTGCCGCGCATTGTGCGTATCGAAGCAGTACTGCGGACGCCCTCGCAGACACGCCCGACACTGCCCGCACACCGCACGCCAATTCAGAATGACGAAGTCGCCCGGGACGACGTCCGTGACGCCCTCACCCACCGACTCCACGACACCGGCGGCCTCGTGTCCCAGCAGGAACGGGAACTCATCATTGATCCCGCCCTGCTTGTAATGCAGGTCCGTATGGCACACACCGCACGCCTGGATCTGCACGACCGCCTCACCCGGACCGGGGTCCGGGATCACGATCGTCTCCACCCGTACCGGCTCGTTCTTCCCCGGTGCGATGACTCCGCGTACTTCCTGCGCCATGGGAGCAGCCTTTCGCCATGTCAGTTCGTGGGACGGGACTCCTGTCCTGCCCGCCCCCGGGTCCACCCTCGCGCTCGCGCGGGTACCGCGTCCAACATCCAGTTCTGATCACATTCATCGCTGGTCGTGCTCAATGGACGCCAGCAGTGCCTGGGCCGCGGGCGAGAGCCGGCCGCTGCGGGGCACGGCGATGCCGACGTTCCACACGGTGTCGGCGGCGAGCGGTACCGCGGCGAGCCCGCGCGCCTGATCCTTGTGCGTGACCGGGCGGGGCACCACCGCGACGCCCATCCCCCGCGCGACCAGGTCGAGGAGCGTGTACACGTCGTTGACCTCCATCGCCACCGTGCGGCGCGTGCCCGCGGCGGCGAACAGCGCGTCGGCGGCCCGCCGGGCGCCCCAGTCGCGGTGCAGGTCGACGAAGACCTCGCCGGCGAGCGCCTGCGGGGGCAGCGGTTCGCCGCCGTACGCCGCGAGCGGCTCGCCGCTGAAGACGAGCGGGTGGTCCGGGCGGCACAGCAGCATCATCGGCTCGGTCGCCACGGGGCGGATGCGCACGCCCTCCTCGTGCCCGTCGTACACGACGAACGCCAGGTCCAGGGCGCCGCGGCGGACCTCCCCGAGCAGGTGCGCCGAGCCGGACTGGACCATGTGGACCTCGATGCCGGGGTGGCGGCCGCGCAGGTCGGCCAGGAGCGAGACCGGGTCGACGATGCCCATGCACTGCTCGGTGCCGACGGCGAGGGTGCCGGTGAACAGGCCGCGTACGGCCGCGACCGCCTCCCGCGCCGCGGCGGCGCCGGCCAGCGTGCGGCGCGCCTCCACGAGGAAGGCCCGGCCTGCGGCGGTGAGCTGGACGCGGCGGGTGGTGCGGGCGAAGAGATCGGCGCCGAGTTCGCGTTCCAGCGCTCGTACGGAGGCGGACAGGCCGGACTGGGCGATGTGCAGCCGTTCAGCGGCGCGCGTGAAGTGCTGCTCCTCGGAGACGGCGACGAAGTGTTCCAGGTGCCTGAGTTCCACGATTAAGCACTGTAGATGCTGGGACCGGGGAGCGATACGGGTCGCGCTCGCCGCAGCGTACGGCACTGCGCGCGGGACCAAAATCCCCCCGCCGCCCTCTTGCGCCGCCCCCACTTCCGCACTTTAAGTTTGACCCCAAACGACCAGCCGCCGTACCCACCGTCCGTCCTTAAGGGGCTGCAGTGCCCGAACCCGCCGACTTCCCCACCGACCTCGTCCGCCCAACTGATCTCTCCCTCCCCACCGACCTCCCCACCGACCTCCCCGCCGACCTCGTCCTGCTCAACGGCCAGGTGCTCACCCTCGACGCCGCGTTCCGTACGGCCGAGGCGGTCGCCGTGCGCGGCGGTCGCATCGCCGCCACCGGGACCACCGCCGAACTGCGCCCGCTCATCGGCCCGCGTACCGAGGTCGTCGACCTCGCCGGCGGCACCGTCCTGCCCGGCATCAACGACTCGCACCTCCACGGCTGCGCGTTCGGCGCCACCCGCCCGCCGCTCGCCGTCGACGTCTCGACCCCCGCCGTGTCCTCGATCGCGGACATCCGCGCGGCCGTACGCGCCCAGGCGGACCGGCAGCCGCCCGGGACCTGGATCTTCGGCAACGGCTGGGACATCGGCTACCTCGCCGAGTGCCGCAGGGACGGCGCCCGCACGCCCACCCGCTGGGACCTGGACGAGGTCTCCCCCGACCACCCGGTCCTGCTGTACGAGTTCTCCGGGCACACCGCCTGGCTCAACTCCCGCGCCCTGGAGGCGGCGGGTATCACCGAGGACACCGCCGTACCGCCGGGCGGTGTCGTCGAGCGGCGCGCCGACGGCGCCCTCACCGGCATCCTCCGCGAGAGCGCCCAGGAACTGGTCAACACCGTCATCCCGCCCATGACCGAGGCCGCGCGCGAGGCCGCGATCCGGGCCGCGATCGACGTCTGCCACGCCGAAGGCATCACCAGCTTCACCGAGCCGGGGCTCGGGCCCGGCGGCAAGAGCCTCTTCCTCGGCTCCGCCGACACCGCCACGCTGAAGGTGTACGCGCGGATGGCGCGCGAGGGCCAACTCCGGGCACGCGTCAACGTCCTGCTCCTGCCCCTCGAAATGGGCGGCGCGGCGGCCGACCTCCCCGACCGCCTGGCTGCCCTCGAGGGGCTCTGCGATGGCGCCGACCCGCGGCTCCTCTCCGTCCTCGGCGTCAAGCTCTTCGCCGACGGGGTACCGCCCAGCCGTACGGCCTGGATGTCCGAGGAGTACGCGAACGGCGGCGGCCGCGGCAGCCTCTGCCTGCACGGCCACACCGACACCCAGCGCGTCGAGGAACTCACGGCCATCGTCCGCCAGGCCCACGTCAGAGGCCACCAACTCGGCGTCCACATCACCGGCGACGCCGGCATCGACGCGGTCGTGGAGGCCTTCGTGGCCGCCCAACTCGCCCACCCGCGCCCGGACGCCCGCCACTACATCATCCACGGCGACTTCGCCTCGCCCCGCGCGCTGGCCACCTTGGCGAAGCACGGCTGGGGCGCGAACATGAACCCCGGCGTCAAGGACGCCATCGCCGACCTGATGGACGACGTCGTCGGCCCGGAACGCTCGGCGTACCAGTGGCCCGTACGCAGCGCCGTCGACGCCGGCATCCCCGTCACCGCCAGCTCCGACGCCCCCATCACCTACCCCAATTGGCGCGCCGGCGTCTCCTCCATGCTCCTCCGCCGCTCCAAGGCCACCGGCCGCCCCAGCGGCCCCGACCAGTGCGTCGACCTCCGCACGGCCCTGCGCGCGTACACCACCCACGCCGCCCGCCAGGACTTCGCCGAGTCCTGGAAAGGCACCCTGGAACCCGGCAAAGCCGCCGACCTCTGCGTCCTGTCCGGCGACCTCCTCCACACACCCCCGGAAGACATCCCGTCCCTCCCGGTCACCATGACCGTCTTCAACGGCGAGGTGGTCCACGCCACCCACTGACCGAAGCGCAGGCGCCCATCACTCCGGCGTGAACTCATAACGCAGCTCGTACAGATGCCCGGCTTTGACCATGACGGTGACCTCGATGGGCAGGCCACTGTCGGTGTACACGGTGCGCAGCGTACGGAGGACCGGCAGACTGCCGGGGAGCTGCAGGAGCGTGTACTGCTCTTGCGTCGGCACCCGTGCGGAGACGCTGTCCACGCTGAGGCGTGGCGGATGTCCCTCGTGGGCGAGGAGAGCAGGCGTACCGCCCTTGATCTTGCGGCGCTCCATGAGGGCCGTGCCCCGCGCGAGCGCGAGCGGGTAGTACGAGGCGACCAGTTCCACGGGCTCTTCATCCACCGTGAGTACTTGCCGGCGCAGCAGCGCTCGGTCATCCGCGGCGATGTTGAGGGCGGCGCGTACGTCGGCCGGCGGCACGGCCTCCGAGACGTCGAGCAGCTCGCTCCGCGCCCGTATTCCCGGCTTCGGCGCATCGGCCACCCAGGGGTACGGCTCTCCAGGGGCCGCCGGTGCCATGTAAGCGGCAGGCCGTACCGTGTGCTGCCGATGCGTACGGACGGAGACAGCGGCACCGGCCCGGCCGACGACCAGGCCCTCATCCTTCAGCAGACCGACGGCCTTCTGCACGGTGGCGTTCGACGCGCTGAACCGTTCCTTGAGTTGCGCCGTGGACGGCAGTGATGACCCCGGCGCCAGGTCGCCGCTCATGATCTCGTCACGCAGGTCGGCGGCGATGCGTTCGTGAAGCGACCGTCGGTCGCAGTCGTCGGGCAGTGGCTTGGGCACGGTCATCCGATCCCGATCTCGTAGCGCAGCCGGGCGCTCCGCGCCCGCATGACCATCACGTCGGCCTGGATGGGGCGGTCGGTACTGTCCACTGTGAGGCGGACCAGTTGCAGTACCGGCTCGTCCGGTGGGAGCTGCAGGGCCTCGCGCTCCGCCCGGTCCGGCATCCGGGCGAGCACGTCCTCACGGACCCGGGCGCCGACGTGACCGAGGTCGGCGAGCAACCGCACCGCGCCGCCGCGGATCTTCGCGGTACCGGCGAGCCCAGTCCCACGGGCGATCTCCGCCGGGTAGTACGTGTCCGTCAACTCACATGGCTGGTCGTCGAGAAGCATCACGCGACGGCGCACGACAACCGGTTCGCCGACGGCCACGCCGAGCAGTTCCGCCACCTCCGCCGGCGCGGGAACTTCACCGGCGTGGACGACCCGCTGCGTCCCCCGCCCCCCTTTGGCCGCGGCCTCCCACGCCCCGCCGCGCCCCCATCCCCGTAGGGCTTTACAGATGTTGTTTGATCCCAAACAATATTCTTGCTCTTGCCGGATCTCGCCACCACCAGAGAAGGAGGCCGCGATGGGGCCCACGCTCGACAGCAGTTACGAGGACTGGGTGCATGTCGCCGGGCGGCTTGTGCCGGTGGGGCGGCATCGGATCGGGGGGCGGGAGGAGGACGGGGGCGGGGCGGTGTTCGGGGTGGTCGCGCCTCGGGACGGCTCGGTGATCGCCACCGTCGCCGATGGCGGGGAGAAGGAGGTCGATCTTGCGGTGGCGGCGGCCCGCCGGGCGTTCGACTCCGGGCCCTGGCCGCGGCTCGCCCCCGCCGACCGGGGGCGTGTCCTGCTGCGGATTGCCGATCTCGTCGAAGAGCACCGCTCCGAGGTCGCGGCGCTGATCTCGTTGGAGAACGGCAAGCCGATCGCAGAGTCGTACGGGATCGAACTGCGGGCCGTCGCCGGGACTTTCCGGTGGTACGGGCAGCTCGCCGACAAGCTGCATGATGAAGTGCCGCATACCGATCCCGGTGCGCTCGCGCTCGTCACGCGGGAGCCGGCCGGTGTGGTCGGTGCGGTCGTGCCCTGGAACTTTCCGCTCACGCTCGCCGCCTGGAAGATCGCCCCGGCGCTGGCCGCCGGCTGCACCGTCGTGCTCAAGCCCTCCGAGCTGACCCCGCTCTCCGCCCTGTACCTCGGCAGGCTCGTCGACGAGGCCATGGAGGAGGCCGGGCTGCCGGGCGGCGTGCTGAACGTCGTCGCGGGCGACGGGCCGACCGCCGGCCGCGCCCTCGGCCTGCACCCGGACGTCGACGTGCTCGCCTTCACCGGCTCCACCGCCGTCGGCCGCCACTACCTGCGCTACGCCGCCGACTCCAACCTCAAGCGGGTCTGGCTGGAGCTGGGCGGCAAGTCCCCCAACATCGTGCTGCCCGACGCCCCGGACCTGGACGCCGCCGCGGCCACCGCCGCCTGGGGCATCTTCTTCAACCAGGGCGAGATGTGCACCGCGCCGTCCCGGCTGCTCGTGCACTCCTCGGTCGCGGAGCGGGTGACGGACGCGGTGGTCGCGCGTGCCGAAGCGCTGCGGGTCGGTGATCCGTTGGATCCGGCGACCGAGATGGGCGCGCTGGCGGGCACGGCCCGGCTGGACGCCGTACGCGGGCACATCGACGCGGCCCGCGCGGCCGGCGCCCGGCTCCGTACCGGTGGCGCGCCGCTCGATCCGGCGCCCGTGCCCGGCGGTACGTACCTCCGGCCCACCGTCTTCGACCGGGTCACCCCGGACATGGCCGTGGCCCGCGAGGAGGTCTTCGGGCCGGTGCTCTCCGTGCTGACCTTCGACAGCGTCGAGGAGGCGGTGGCGCTGGCCAATGACACCGAGTACGGGCTGGCGGCGGGGCTGTGGACCGGCGATCTCAGCACCGCGCACACCGTCTCGCGCGCCCTGCGCGCCGGCACGGTCTGGGTCAACTGCTACGAGGAGGGCGACCTGACCGTGCCTTTCGGCGGCTACAAGCAGTCCGGCAACGGCCGCGACAAGTCAGCGCATGCGCTGGAGAAGTACACCGAGCTCAAGACCACTTGGATTCAGTTGTGAGCACCCGAGCGCGAGACCACTTGGATTCATTGGATTCGGTTGTGAGTATCCGCACGCACGCCGGCGTACGTCCCCGCGTACGGCCCCGCGTACGGCCGCTGATCGCTCTGCCCCAGCGGTTCTCCGCATCGACGTCCGCGCTGCGGTATGAGGCGGTGGTGACCGCGCGGGCGCTCGCCGATGCCGTGCTGCGGGCCGGTGGTGAGCCGTTCATGATGCATCCGTACGCGCCCGAGGGGCGGGTGGACGAGGCGGAGGTCGCCGGCCGGCTGGCGCGTTGTGACGGGGTGCTGCTGCCGGGTGGCGGGGACCTGACGCCGCGGCTGTACGCGGCGGCGGAGGCGGCCGTGCACGAGAGCGTGTACGACGTGGACGAGGAGCAGGACGCGTTCGACCTGGCCGTCGCCCGGTACGCGCTGGGGGCCGGGCTGCCCACGCTCGCCGTCTGCCGCGGGCTGCAGGCCGTGAACGTCGCGCTGGGCGGCACGCTGCGGCAGGACATGGGAGGCCCGGACCGGGAACACCGGCACGTCGTGCATCCCGTACGGCTGACGAGCGGGTCGGCCGTGGCCCGCGCGGCCGGTACGGAGCGGGTCGACGCGTCCTGCTTCCACCACCAGTGCGTGGACCGGCTCGGGGACGGGCTCGCGGTGACCGGCCGGGCCGCCGACGGGACGGTCGAGGCGCTGGAACTGCCGGACGGGAAGGGGTGGTTCGCCGCCGTGCAGTGGCACCCGGAGGACACCGCGGCGAAGGACCCGGCGCAGCAGGGGCTGTTCGACGCGCTGGTGGCGGCCGCCTCGTAGCGCGTTGCCCCCGTTACCCGCGCGCCCGCCGTCCGCTCCGCCGCGGGCGCGGTTCCGCGCCGTTCAGGAGATCCAGGCGGCGCTGTTCGCCGTCCGTCTCGACCCGGACGACGATCCGGCGCAGCAGGTCGGCCAGTTGGCGGGCCTCGGCGTCGCTGAGGTCGTCGGTGACGAACGCTTCCTCGGCGTTGAACTGCGGGAAGATCTCCGCCATCAGCTCCTCGCCCGCCGGGGTGAGGGAGAGCAGCGCGAGCCGGCCGTCGGTCGGGTGCCCGCTGCGCTCCATGAGGCCGCGCCCCTGGAGCGTGCGGGCGACGCCGGTGAGCGTGCCCTTGGAGATGCCGGCCTCCTCGGCGACCCGCCGGGTCTCCATCTCGCCCCAGATCCACACCACCCACAGCACCACGAACGAGGTCCAGGTCAGCTCGGCGCCGCGCAGCACCGAGTTCTCGAAGTGCTGCCGGACCGCGGCGGCGGCCCGGTAGATGTTGCCCACCGCGGCCATCTGCGCGTGCCGGATGGGCGTCTCACCGAGCTTGGCCTGTACCGCCTTCTCCGTGTCCCCGATGGAACGGTGGCCGGTCACCACGGCTTCTCCCGCATCTCCCCACACCTTCCTGCGAACCCGCCCGGACCCTTGCCGGGTGTCGTTTGTGGTCGTACGATCTGCCGCACCGCGATCCGTACGGGCTCAAACGATATCGCGGCCTCCCCAACATCGCCTGCCCAGCACCGCCTGCCCAGCTCGGCCTCCCCCGCCGCTCGCCCGTACGCCCGCGCCGCGCGCTCGTGCCCCATCATCCCCGCCCCAGGAGCCTGGCATGGCCATCGACCCACGCGCTCCCGCCGCCCGCCCGTCGGGCGCGGCACCGCCCGCGACCCCGTCGCCCCGCATCGGCGTCCCCGGCATCGTCTTCTTCATCATCGCCGCCTCGGCGCCGCTCACCGTCGCGGCCGGCGGCATCCCGCAGTCCCTCGGCGTCACCGGCGTCCTCGGCATCCCGCTGCTCTACCTGCTGATCGCGGTCCTGCTGGCGGTCTTCAGCGCGGGCTACGCGGCGATGAGCCGGCACATCACCGGCGCCGGCGCCTTTTACGCCTACGCGGCGCACGGCATCGGCCGCACCGCGGGCGTCGCCGCCGCCTTCGTCGCGCTGGTCTCCTACAACGCGATGCAGGTCGGCATCGCCGGGCTCTTCGGCGCCACCACCGCCGACTTCCTGAAGGCCCGCACCGGTCTGGACGTGCCGTGGTGGGCCCTCGTACTGGCCGCTACGGCGCTGGTCGGAGCGCTGGGCTACCGGCGGATCGACGTGGGCGCCAAGGTCCTCGCCGTGCTCATCGTCATCGAGTCCGGGACCGTGCTGGTCTTCGACATCGCGCAGTTCGGGCACGCCCCGCAGGGCGTCTCGCTGACCCCGCTCACCTGGCACGCGGCCACCGACGGCGCGCTCGGCGTCGCCCTGTGCTGCATCTTCGCCGCCTTCATGGGATTTGAATCGGCGGCGCTGTACGGCGAGGAGTGCAAGGACCCGCGACGCACGATCGGCCGCGCGACCTACACCGCCGTCGCGCTCATCGGCGTCTTCTACGCCGGCACGGCCTGGGCGATGATCAGCGGCGCCGGGGACGGGCACGCGGTGCGCTACGCCGCCGCGCACGGCCCCGAGATGATGTTCGCGCTGGGCGCGGACAGCCTCGGCCCGCTCTTCTCCGACCTGGCCCAACTCTTCCTGATCACCTCCCTGATCGCCGCACTGCTCTCCTTCCACAACGCGGTGGCACGTTACGTACGTTCCCTCGGCCGCGAAGGCGTGCTGCCGCGCGGGCTGGGCGCGCTGCACCCCCGGTACGGCTCCCCGGCGCGCGGCTCGCTCGCGCAGACCGCGGTGACGGTGGCCGTGACCGCGCTCTTCGCGCTGGCAGGCCGCGACCCGGTGGACGACGTCTTCACCTGGCTCACCAACCTCGGGGCGCTGGGCGTCATCCTGCTGCTGCTCGTCACGTCGGTGGCGGTGATCTGTTACTTCGCGCGCCGTGGCGGCAGCCGTACGGACGAGGGGCGGGGCGGCAGCCGTACGGACGAGGGCGCGTGGCAGCGGCTGATCGCCCCCGGGCTCTCGGCCGTGGCCCTCGCCGTGATCTTCTACCTCGCGCTCACCAACTTCCAGGTCCAGCTCGGCGTCGGCCCCGGCAATCCGCTCCGCTGGATCCTGCCCTGCCTGGTCCTCGTGGCCGCCGTGCTGGGCGCCGCCTGGGCCCGTTACCTGCGCGCGGCGCGCCCCGCCGCGTACGCCGCGATCGGCACCTGCGCCACGGACGACACGCCCTGATCACCGCCCCGCATCCCCCTTCGAGGAGCTGCCATGCCCGACAAGCCCCGGAAGCCCGTCTCCCGCCGCCACCTGCTCGCCGCCACCGGCGCCGCCACGCTCGCCGGCGGGACCGCCGCCGCCCTGGGAGCCGCCCCCGCCGCGTCCGCCGCGCCTCGCGTCCGCCCGCTCGACGGCCCCCGCCTCGTCCTGCTCGGTACCGCGGCGGGCCCGCCCCCGGAGGCGACGCGGCGCGGCATCGCCAGCGCGCTGGTCGTGGACGGTCGAACGTACGTGATCGACTGCGGACGGTCGGCCGTGACGCAGTACGGCCTGGCCGGCCTGAAGCTCGCCGACCTCGAGTCGATCTTCCTGACCCATCTGCACGCCGACCACATCGCCGACTACTACAACTTCTTCCTGCTCGGCGCGCAGCTCTCCAACGACGAGGACGACCTGATCACCAAGCCGGTGGACGTGTACGGGCCGGGCCCGGCCGGTGCGCTGCCGCCCGCCTTCGACAACGACGACCCGCCGGTCGTCGCGCCGCACCACCCCACCCCGGGCCTGAAGCGGCTCACCGAGAAGCAGATCGAGGCGTTCGCGTACAGCACCAACATCTTCATCCGGGACTCCGACATCGCGGATGTCCGGGACATCATCCGTACCCATGAGATCGAGCTGCCGGAGGGCACGGGCGCCCACCCGCTGGGCCCGACCGCGCCGCCCATGGAGCCGTTCGAGGTGAGGGACGACGGGACGGTCCGGGTGACCGCGATCCTGGTGGACCACGGGCCGGTCTTCCCGTCGTACGCCTTCCGGTTCGACACGGAGCACGGGTCGGTGGTCTTCTCCGGCGACACGGTCAGGCACGACAACGTCGTACGGCTCGCCCGGGGCGCCGACCTCCTCGTGCACGAGGTGATGGACGCGGACTTCTACCGCGCCGCCGGACTGCCGCCCGCCTACCTGGATCACATGTTGCAGTCGCACACGGACGTCACGGAGGTCGGCCCGATCGCCGAGGCCGCGGGCGTCGACACCCTCGCCCTGAGCCACATCTGCCCGTCCGACCCGAAGGACGTCTCCTCGGCGGAGTGGCGCCGCCGCGCGGGCAAGGGCTTCTCGGGCCGGGTCATCGCGGGCGAGGACCTCCAGCAGATCCCGCTGCGGAGGCGATGACCGGACCGCGGAGGCCGGGGCGCGGTCAGCCGCCCGACGTGTCCAGCTCCGCGTCCGCGCTCACGCCCGCGCAGTCGTACGGGTCGTCCAGCCAGCCGTCCGGGAGGACGACCTTGTTGCGGCCCGAGGTGCGGCCGCGCGGGCCGTCGGCGCCGGCCGGCCACGGCTGGTCGAGGTCCAGCTCGGCGAGGTGGTCGGCGAGTTCGGCGAGGGAGGAGGAGACGGCGAGCTTGCGGCGCATCTCCGAGCCGACCGCGAAGCCCTTCGTGTACCAGGCGACGTGCTTGCGGAAGTCGATCACGCCGCGCGCCTCGTCGCCCAGCCACTCGCCGAGCAGGGTGGCGTGCCGGACCATGACCTCGGCGACCTCCTTCATGGTCGGCCGCGCGTAGTCCTCCTCGCGGCCCTCGAAGGCGGCGACCAGGTCGCCGAAGAGCCAGGGGCGGCCGAGGCAGCCGCGGCCGACGACCACGCCGTCGCAGCCGGTCTCGCGCATCATCCGGAGCGCGTCCTCGGCGGACCAGATGTCGCCGTTGCCGAGCACCGGGATGTCGCTGACGGCGCCGACGTGCTCCTTCAGGCGCGCGATGGCCTCCCAGTCGGCGGTGCCGCCGTAGTGCTGGGCGGCGGTGCGGCCGTGCAGCGCGACGGCGGTGACGCCCTCCTCGACCGCGATCCGCCCGGCGTCGAGGTAGGTGATGTGGTCGTCGTCGATGCCCTTGCGCATCTTGATCGTGACGGGCAGCGAGCCGGCGTTGCCGACCGCCTCGCGCAGGATCGAACGCAGCAGGTGGCGCTTGTACGGGAGGGCCGAGCCGCCGCCCTTGCGGGTCACCTTCGGGACCGGGCAGCCGAAGTTCAGGTCGATGTGGTCGGCCAGGTCCTCGTCCGCGATCATGCGGACGGCCTTGCCGACGGTGTCCGGGTCGACCCCGTACAGCTGGATCGAGCGCGGCTTCTCGGTCGCGTCGAAGTGGATCAGCTGCATGGTCTTCTCGTTGCGCTCGACCAGCGCCCGCGTGGTGATCATCTCGCTGACGAAGAGACCCTTGCCGCCCGAGAACTCCCGGCACAGGGTCCGGAAGGGCGCGTTGGTGATCCCGGCCATCGGCGCGAGGACCACCGGGGGCTGCACACTGTGCGGGCCGATCTGCAGCGAGGACATCTGAAGCGGGTTCCTTCGACGGGGTACATGGGACGGGTGCGGCCTCCCATTGTCCCGCACGCGACGGGGCACCTGTACAGGGACCGGGCGGCCGCCCGCCACAGACCCCCACACAGATAATCGTTGTAACGTTCAATCATGCCCGAGCTCACCCACCGGCGACGGATGCTGGTGCTGGCGATCTGCTGCATGAGCCTGCTGATCGTCAGCCTGGACAACACCGTCCTCAACGTCGCCCTGCCGTCCCTCCGCCGCGACCTGGACGCCTCCGTGTCCGGTATGCAGTGGACCATCGACGCCTACACCCTGGTCCTGGCGTCGCTGCTGATGCTGGCCGGCTCCACGGCGGACCGGCTCGGCCGCCGCCGGGTCTTCCAGACCGGCCTGATCGTCTTCACCCTCGGCTCGCTGCTGTGCAGCCTCGCGCCGAGCCTGCCGTGGCTGGTGGCGTTCCGGATGGTCCAGGCGGTGGGCGGCTCGATGCTCAACCCCGTCGCCATGTCGATCATCACCAACACCTTCACCGAGCCGCGCGAACGGGCCCGCGCGATCGGCGTGTGGGGCGGTGTGGTCGGCCTGAGCATGGCCGCGGGTCCGGTGGTCGGCGGGCTGCTCGTGGAGGCCGTCGACTGGCGGGCGATCTTCTGGATCAACGTACCCATCGGGCTGCTCGCGCTCTTCCTGACCATCCGCTACGTCCCGCACTCCCGCGCGCCCCACCCGCGCCGCGTGGACCCCGTGGGCCAGGTCCTGGTCGTCCTGCTGCTCGGCTCGCTGACGTACGCGATCATCGAGGCGCCCGAGGCGGGCTGGAGCTCGCCGCTGATCACGGGCTGCGTCGCGCTGGCCGTACTGTCCCTCGCCGGGCTGATCGGCTACGAGCGACGGCGCACCGAGCCGCTGATCGAGCTGCGCTTCTTCCGCAGCGCGCCCTTCAGCGGCGCCACGGTCATCGCCGTGAGCGCGTTCGCCGCGCTCGGCGGCTTCCTCTTCGTCAACACGCTCTACCTCCAGGACATCCGCGGCCTCTCGGCGCTCGGAGCGGGCCTGTACATGCTGCCGATGGCGGTGATGACGCTGATCTTCGCGCCGCTGTCCGGGCGGCTGGTCGGCGCCCGCGGGCCACGGCTGCCGCTGCTGCTGGCCGGTACGGGCATGTCGATCAGCGGCGTCCTCTTCGCCGGCTTCGAGGCGGAGACCAGTACACCGCTGCTCTTCACCGGTTACGTGCTCTTCGGCATCGGCTTCGGGCTGGTCAACGCGCCGATCACCAACACTGCCGTGTCCGGGATGCCGCGCGCGCAGGCCGGGGTCGCCGCCGCGGTGGCCTCCACCAGCCGCCAGGTGGGCCAGTCGCTGGGTGTGGCCGTGATCGGCGCGGTGCTGGCGAGCGGCGCCGGGGCTGCCGCCTCCGACGACCGGTTCGCCGCCGCCGGCCGCCCGGCCTGGTGGATCATCACCGGCTGCGGCCTGGCCGTCCTCCTCGTCGGCGCCCTCACCAGCGGCCGCTGGGCCCGCGAAACGGCCCGCCGCGCGGCCCACCAGCTGGAGGAAGTCCCGGCGGACGGCCGAGCGGCCGGGAGCCGCCAGGAGCCCAGCCACCGGGAGCCCTAACTCGCGACGGCCTCCGCTGTCCCCGCGGCTTCCGCCGCCACCGCCAGCTCCCGCAGCCGTTCCAGCCGCTGCCGCGACGCCTCGTCCTGCGGGGAGTACACCGTCACCCGGATGCCCTCGCGCGCGCCGACGTACAGCGGGGTGTTGGCCACCCGCACCAGCCCGACCTCCGGGTTGTCGAAGGTCTTGGTCTTCGCCCTGGCACACAGCACCTCGTGCCGGTCCCAGAGCTCCCGGAACTCCGGCGAGGCCCGCTGCAGCCGCTTGAGCAGCGCCTTCCAGGCGGGCTCCGCGACGTGCTCGGCCATCGCGGCCCGGAAGCGGGCCGTCATCTGCCCCAGCGTCTTCTCCAGGTCGGGCACGGCGGCCCGCCACTCCGGGTGTGTGAAGGTCAGCCACAGGCAGTTGCGGTCCTGCGGCTCCAGCGCGTCGAGGTCGGTCAGCAGCCGCCCGTACGTGCGGTTGTACGCGAGGATGTCGTACCGCCGGTTCTGTACGCAGGCCGGGAACGGCTCCAGCTGCGCCAGCACCTGCCGCAGCTCCGGCGAGACCACCGCGCACTCGCCGCCGGGCGCCGGGTCGACCGCGTCGGCGAGCGCGAAGAGGTGCGCGCGCTCGCTGGCGTCGAAGAGCAGCGCCCGCGCGACCGCGTCCAGTACCTGCGCCGAGACGTGGATGTCCCGGGCCTGTTCGAGCCAGGTGTACCAAGTGACCCCGACCGCAGCGAGCTGGGCGACCTCCTCGCGGCGCAGCCCGGGGGTGCGCCGGCGGGCGCCGCGCGGCAGACCGACCCGCTCCGGCGGGATGCGTTCGCGGCGGCTGCGCAGGAACGCGGCCAGCTCGTGCCGGCGGACCCGGGCGGCGTCGCGGGCGGGCGCGGGGAGTTCCGTGACGGTCATGCTTCCAGGGTGGCGCACCGCCGAGCCGGTTGCCAGGTAGTGCCGGTACCAGGATGAGCACACTCTGGTACCCGGCTGGGCGCTGCCGGATCGTCGGAGTGTGAGCACCACGACGACACCTCAGACGACTCCCACGACGACGCCGGAGACGCCGGCTCCGGAAGGCCGCGGCGCCGGACCTTCAGCGGCCGCCCCCGCCGCCCCGGCCGCCCGCCTGACCGCACTCGGCCTGGCCACCCTCCTCCTGGGCGCCGCGCTGCCCATGACCGACTTCTTCATCGTGAACGTCGCCCTGCCGTCCATCGAGCGCGACCTGCGGGCCGGGCCCGCCGTCCTGGAGATGGTCGCGGCGGCCTACGCCATGGCGTACGCCGTGCTGCTCGTCCTCGGCGGCCGGCTCGGCGACACCTACGGCCGGCGGCGGCTGTTCCTGTGGGGCGCGGCCGCCTTCGGCGTGACCTCGCTGGCCTGCGGCCTGGCGCCGGACGCCTGGTCGCTGGTGGCGGCGCGGGCCGCGCAGGGCGCCGCGTCCGCGGTGATGCTGCCGCAGGTGCTGGCCACCATCCACGCCACGACGTCCGGCGCGCGGCGCGGCCGGGCGCTCGGCCTGTACGGCGCGACGGGCGGTGTCGCCGGGGTGGCCGGGCAGCTGCTCGGCGGGCTGCTGGTCTCCGCCGACCTGCTGGGCACCGGCTGGCGCGCGATCTTCCTGGTGAACGTGCCGGTGGTGGCGGCCATCCTGCTGCTGGGCCGGTTCTCGGTACCGGACAGCCGGGCGGCGCGGCCGTCCCGCGGCGACCGGGCCGGCACCGTCCTCTTCGCGCTCGCCCTGGTCGCGCTGCTGCTGCCGCTGACCGAGGGCCGGGCGGCCGGCGGTCCGCTGTGGTCCTGGCTACTGCTGGCCGCCGCACCCCTGCTGGCCTGGGCGTTCTACGTGGTCGAGCGGCGGGCCGAGCGCACCGGCGGCGCCCCGCTGCTGCCGCCCTCCCTGCTGCGCGAGCCGGGCGTCCGGCGCGGCCTGGCCGTCGCCGTGCCGCTCTTCGCGGGCTTCGGCGGCTTCATGTTCGTGGTGGCGGTCGCACTCCAGCAGGGGCTGCGGCTGTCGCCGCTGGTGGCGGGGGCCGCGGTGGTCCCGATGAGCGTGGCCTTCCTGGCCGGTTCGCTGTACGGGCCGCGGCTCGTCCCCCGCCTCGGCAGCCGGGTCCTGACGGCCGGCGCGCTGATCCACGCCGTGGGGCTGGCCCTGCTCGCCGGCACCGTCCTGGCCGGCTGGCCGCACCTGAGCCCGCTGACGCTCGCCCCCGGCATGGCCGTGATCGGCGCCGGCCAGGGCTTCCAGCTCCCGACGTACTTCCGGGTGATGCTGGCCTCCGTACCGCCGGAGCGGGCGGGCGCGGGCAGCGGCCTCTCGGTCACCGCCCAGCAGACCTGCCTGGCCCTCGGGGTCGCGACGATCGGCTCGGTGTACCTGGGCCTGGTCCCGTCGGCCGGCGTCCGGAACGCCCTGCTCATCGCCTTCGCCGTCCAGTTCGCGGGCCTGCTGGCGATGGCGGCCCTCTCCCGCCGCCTGCCGCGGTCCCTGAACTGACCCCGTCCCGCGCCCCGGAACGCCCCACCATGACGGCTGACGACTCGCAGATAACAGTTAACAAGTAACAGATATTGAATTCTGTCAGCTGTCATGGCACGGTGAAGGACATGCAGACTCGCACCCTTGGCACCACCGGCCCGCACACCTCCGCCCTCGGCCTCGGCTGCATGGGCATGTCCGCGCTCTACGGGGACACCGACCGCGCCGAGTCCCTCGCCACGATCCACGCCGCGCTGGACGCCGGCGTCACGCTCCTGGACACCGGCGACTTCTACGGCATGGGCCACAACGAACTGCTCATCAACGAAGCGCTCCGCACCGCTCCGGCGGCCGCCCGCGAAAAGGCCCTGACCAGCGTGAAGTTCGGCGCCCTGCGGACGGTCGAGGGCGCGTTCAACGGCTACGACGGACGGCCGGAGGCGGTGAAGAACTTCGCCGCTTACTCCCTCCAGCGGCTCGGCCTCGACCACATCGACGTCTACCGCATCGCCCGCCTCGACCCCGACGTACCGATCGAGGAGACCGTCGGCGCGATCGCCGAGCTGGTCGAGGCCGGGCACGTGCGCCACATCGGCCTGTCCGAGGTGGGCGCGGAGACGCTGCGCCGGGCCGCCGCCACGGCCCCGATCTCCGACCTCCAGATCGAGTACTCGCTCATCTCGCGCGGCATCGAGGCGAACGTCCTGCCCACCGCGCGCGAGCTGGGCATCGGGATCACCGCGTACGGGGTCCTCTCCCGCGGCCTGATCAGCGGGCACTTCTCCCGCGACCGGGAGCTGGCCGCGAACGACTTCCGCAGCTTCAGCCCGCGCTTCCAGGGCGCCAACCTCGACCACAACCTCGGCCTGGTCGACGCGCTGCGGAAGATCGCCGAGCAGCAGGGCGTCTCGGTCGCCCAGACCGCGATCGCCTGGGTGCTGGCCCAGGGCGAGGACATCGTCCCGCTGATCGGCGCCCGCACCCGCGAGCGGCTGACCGAGGCGCTCGGCGCCCTGGACGTCACGCTGGCCCCCGCCGACCTGGCGGCGATCGAGCAGGCGGTGCCGGCCGGCGCGGCCGCGGGCGACCGCTACCCCGCGGCTGCCATGGCCGACCTGGACAGCGAGCGCTGACCCCGCTCGGCGGCGGGCGGGGCGTCGGATACGGTCCGTAGCACGGCGCCCCACCCGCCGCTCCCGATCACGGAAGGCCCGAACTCCCCATGCCGTCTGAGCCGCTGACCCGCGAACGCATCCTCGAGGCCACCGAGGAGGTACTCCGCCGGCACGGCCAGGCCAAGGCCACGGTGGTGGACGTGGCGCGGGCACTGGGCGTCAGCCACGGCAGCGTCTACCGCCACTTCCCGACCAAGGCGGCGCTGCGCGAGGCGGTCACGGGGCGCTGGCTGGAGCGTACGACCGGGGTGCTCGCGGACATCGCGGCGGACACCGAAGGCCCCGCCGCCGACCGGCTGACGCGGTGGCTCGACACCCTCTTCGCGGCGAAGCGGCGCAAGGCGGGCGACGATCCCGAGCTCTTCGGCACCTACATGGTGCTGACGTCCGAGACGGCGAAGGTCGTGGACGCGCACGTCGCCGAGCTGGTGGGGCAGCTCACGCGGATCGTCGCGGACGGCATCGCGCAGGGCGCCTTCGCGCCCACCGATCCGGAACCGACGGCCCGCGCGGTCTTCGACGCCACGACCCGCTTCCACAACCCCGCCCACGCGGCGGAGTGGTCCGCCCCCGAGATCGAGCGGGAGTACAGGGCCGTCCTCACCCTGGTACTGGACGGCCTCCGCGCCCCGTAAGGGGCGCGGGGAACTGCGCGAGCAACCAGAACGGCGCCGCACCCGGCCACCGACCGCCACCACACAGACGCGAACCGGCCGGCCCCCGCAGCAAGCAGGGACCGGCCGGTAAAACCGCTGCGTCAGCAGCCCAGCAGACGCCCACCCAGGTACGACTGGATCTGGTCCAGCGACACCCGCTCCTGCTTCATCGTGTCGCGCTCGCGCACGGTCACGGCGTTGTCGTCGAGGGTGTCGAAGTCGACCGTGACGCAGAACGGCGTGCCGATCTCGTCCTGGCGGCGGTAGCGGCGGCCGATCGCGCCCGCGTCGTCGAACTCGATGTTCCAGTTCTTGCGCAGGTCCGCCGCGAGGCCCTTGGCCTTCGGGGACAGCTGCGGGTTCCGGGACAGCGGCAGGACGGCGACCTTGACCGGCGACAGGCGCGGGTCGAGGCGCATGACCGTGCGCTTCTCCATCTTGCCCTTGGCGTTGGGCGCCTCGTCCTCGATGTACGCGTCGAGCATGAAGGCGAGCATCGCCCGGCCGACACCGGCCGCGGGCTCGATGACGTACGGAGTCCAGCGCTCGCCGGCCTCCTGGTCGAAGTACGACAGGTCCTGGCCGGACGCCTTGGAGTGCGAGGAGAGGTCGTAGTCCGTGCGGTTCGCGACACCCTCCAGCTCGCCCCACTCCGAGCCGCCGAACTGGAAGCGGTACTCGATGTCAGCGGTGCGCTTGGAGTAGTGGGAGAGCTTCTCCTTGGGGTGGTCGTACCACCGGATGTTCTCCTCGCGGATACCGAGGTCGCGGTACCAGTTCCAGCGCTGCTCCATCCAGTACTCGTGCCACTGCTCGTCCTCGCCCGGCTTGACGAAGAACTCCATCTCCATCTGCTCGAACTCGCGGGTGCGGAAGATGAAGTTGCCCGGCGTGATCTCGTTCCGGAACGACTTGCCCATCTGGGCGATGCCGAACGGGGGCTTCTTGCGCGAGGTCTGCTGGACCTGGGCGAAGTTGGTGAAGATGCCCTGGGCGGTCTCGGGGCGGAGGTACGCGACCGAGCCGGAGTCCTGGGTCGGGCCGAGGTGCGTGGAGAGCAGGCCGGAGAACTGCTTGGGCTCCGTGAAGCCGCCCTTGTTGCCGCAGTGCGGGCAGTTGATGTCGGCCATGCCGTTGGCGGGCAGGTGGCCGTGCTTGGCCTCGTACGCCTCTTCCAGGTGGTCCGCGCGGAACCGCTTGTGGCACGAGGTGCACTCGGTCAGCGGGTCCGTGAAGGTGGCGACGTGACCGGAGGCCACCCAGACCTCCGAGGCCAGGATGACCGACGAGTCGAGACCGACCACGTCGTCGCGCGAGGTGACCATGTTGCGCCACCACTGACGCTTGATGTTCTCCTTGAGCTCCACACCGAGGGGACCGTAGTCCCAGGCGGCGCGCTGGCCGCCGTAGATCTCACTGCACGGGTATACGAAGCCACGGCGCTTGCTCAGGCTGACGATGGTGTCGATCTTGTCGGCGGCCACGGTGCTCTCTTCATTGCGACGACGAACGATGGATAGGAGCGGCGCCCTGGCGCCCCGAGCGGGTGGTGGTCGGGAGACGGTCGGGCGAATGGTTCAGGGTACCGGCGGCCGTACCCCCCGGATCAAATCGGTTCCCGCCCCTGTCCCCCTCTCACCTGGTTTGTTGACAATCGTTTCCAGCTTTGTTGAAAATGAGTGTCATGAACGTACGCCGTCGGATATCCACCGCGGCCCTCGCCGGCTCCGCCGTCCTGGGCCTTCTCGCCGTCTCCGCCTGCTCCACCTCCGGTGCGACGGGCAAGGAGGACGGCAAGCTCGCCGTGACGGCGTCCTTCTACCCGATGCAGTTCCTCGCCGAGAAGATCGGCGGCAGCCACGTCTCGGTGACCGGCCTCACCGCCCCCGGCACCGAGCCGCACGACCTGGAGCTCAGCCCGAAGCAGACCGCCCAGCTCGGCGAGTCCGACGCCATCGTCTACCTCAAGGGCGTCCAGCCGGCCGTGGACGAGGCCGTCAAGCAGTCCGGCGTGCAGCACACCGCCGACGCCGCCTCCTTCACCACTCTCGAACAGCACGGCAGCGAGGTCGGCGGCCACGACCACGGGCACGAGGAGCACGCCGAGGGCGGTCACGACCACGGTGACGAGTCCGGGCTCGACCCGCACATCTGGCTGGACCCCGTGAAGTACGCCGAGGCCGCCAAGGGCGTCGGGAAGACCCTCGCCGCGGCCGACCCGAAGCACAAGGCCGACTACGAGAAGAACACCGACGCGCTGGTGAAGCAGCTGGACAAGCTGAACCAGGAGTACAAGGACGGGCTGAAGAACCGTAAGTCGGACACCTTCATCACCACCCACGCCGCCTTCGGCTACCTCGCCGAGCGCTACGGCCTCACCGAGGAGGCCATCAGCGGCCTGGACCCGGAGGCCACCGACGTCAGCGGCAGCCGCGTGAAGGACCTCCAGGCGCTGGCGAAGAAGCACGACGTGCACACCGTCTTCTTCGAGACGCTGACCAGCCCCGACATGGCCAAGACGCTGGCCAAGGACGTGCACGCCAAGACGGACGTGCTCGACCCCATCGAGGGCATCACCAAGAAGTCCCGCGGCGACGACTACCTCTCCGTCATGGAGTCCAACCTCAAGGCGCTGCAGAAGGCACTGGGCGCCAAGTGACCGAAGGAGCTGCCATGAGCAGTACGGACGAGGCCGCGGCTGTCGTGTCATTGCGCGGCGCGAGCGCGGCGCTGGGCGCCCGCCCCGTGCTGCGCGGCGTCGACCTGACCGTGCGGCGCGGCGAGGTCGTCGCGCTGCTCGGCGCGAACGGCTCCGGCAAGTCCACGGCCGTCCGCGCGGTGGTCGGCCAGGTTCCGCTCAGCTCCGGCGAGCTGGAGCTGTTCGGCACGCCCGCGCGCCGCTTCAAGGACTGGGCGCGCATCGGGTACGTACCGCAGCGCACCACCGCGGCCGGCGGGGTGCCCGCCACGGTCCGCGAGGTCGTGGCGGCGGGCCGGCTGGCCCGTACGAAGCTGAAGTGGCCGGGCAGGGCCGACCGCGCGGCCGTCATGACCGCGCTGGAACAGGTCCGCATGGCCGACCGCGCGAAGGACTCGGTCGGCGCGCTCTCCGGCGGCCAGCACCAGCGGGTCCTGATAGCCCGCGCGCTGGTCGCCGAGCCCGAACTGCTGATCATGGACGAGCCGATGGCCGGCGTGGACCTCGCCAGCCAGGAGGTGCTGGCGGCGACGCTGCGCGCCCAGGTCGAGGCCGGCGCCACGGTCCTCCTGGTCCTGCATGAGCTGGGCCCGCTGGAGCCGCTCATCGACCGTGCGGTGGTGCTGCGGGACGGCTGCGTCGTCCACGACGGGCCGCCCCCGGAGGCGGTCGGCCAGCACGCGCTGCCCGGCCACGACCACGTACACCCGCACGCGGACGCGGCCCACGAGCCCGTCCGGACAGGACTGCTGACCTGAGATGGACATCCTCACCTACGCCTTCATGCAGCGGGCGCTGATCGCCGCCGCCCTGGTCGGCATCACCGCGCCCGCCGTCGGCATCTATCTCGTGCAGCGCCGCCAGGCGATCATGGGCGACGGCATCGGGCACGTCGCGCTGACCGGTGTCGCGCTCGGCGTCCTGCTCAACACCTCGCCGGTGTGGATGGCCGTACTGGTCGCCACCGTCGGCGCGGTGATCATGGAGCTGGTCCGGTCGTACGGCAAGACCCGCGGCGACATCGCGCTCGCCATGCTCTTCTACGGCGGCATGGCCGGCGGCGTACTGATCATCAACCTCGCGCCCGGCGGCTCCACCGCCAACCTCACCAGCTACCTCTTCGGCTCCATCACCAGCGTTTCCCCCGAGGACGTCACGGTCACCGCGATCCTGGCCGCCTTCGTGCTGGTGATCACGCTCGGGCTGCGCCGCCAGCTCTTCGCGATCTGCCAGGACGAGGAGTTCGCCCGCGTCACCGGCCTGCCCGTCCGCGTACTGAACCTGCTGCTCGCGGTCACCGCCGCCGTCACGGTCACGGTCGCCATGCGCGCCGTCGGCCTGCTGCTGGTCAGCGCGCTGCTCGTGGTGCCGGTCGCGGCCGCCCAGCAGGCCACCCGCGGCTTCGCCGCGACCCTCGCGATCTCGGTGGCGATCGGCGTGATCGTCACGCTCTCCGGTACGGCCGTGTCGTTCTACGTGGACGTGCCGCCGGGTGCGAGCATCGTGCTGCTGGCCATCGCGGTCTTCGCCGTCTTCTCGCTGATCGCCGCTCCGCTGGCGAAAAAACGCGCGCGAGCCGCCGTACGGGACGAGCAGGGGTGCACCCTGGAGGTGCCGGGAGCACGCCCCCCCGCCGACGACGTCGGCGTGCGGGTGTAAGCGTCCCAGCCGGGTTCCGGTCATCACCTGGCACAATGGCCGGACGTTCCGCAGGGGGATGTTCTACGCCTAGGGAGGCAACGGTGGCGACGAGCGCGGGATCTCCGGTGCGCGGCCGGTCGACGCGGCAGCGGGCCGCCGTGGCCGCGGCGCTCGACGAGGTCGACGAGTTCCGCAGCGCGCAGGACCTGCACGACATGCTCAAGCACCGGGGCGACTCGGTGGGGCTCACCACGGTCTACCGCACGCTCCAGTCGCTGGCCGACGCCGGCGAGGTGGACGTGCTGCGCACCAGCGAGGGCGAGGCCGTCTACCGCCGGTGCAGCACCGAGGACCACCATCACCACCTGGTCTGCCGCACCTGCGGCAAGGCCGTGGAGGTCGAGGGTCCGGCGGTGGAGAAGTGGGCCGATCAGATCGCCGCGGAGCACGGGTTCCGTGACGTCGCGCACACGATCGAGATCTTCGGCACGTGCGGGGACTGCGTGAAGGCCGCGCAGGCGTCCTAGGACGCCGGAGAAACGACGAAGGGCCCGGTCCGGCCGCGCAGGCGGCTGCCGGGCCCTTCTGTGTCCGCTCAGGACTGCTGGGCGGGCGTCTCCGGGACCTCGTTCGGCTGGGCACCGCCGAAGCGCCGGTCGCGCTTGGCGTACGACATGCACGCGTCCCACAGGTTCCGCCGGTCGAAGTCCGGCCACAGCACGTCCTGGAAGACCATCTCGGCGTACGCGCTCTGCCAGATCAGGTAGTTCGACGTGCGCTGCTCACCGGAGGGCCGCAGGAACATGTCCACGTCCGGCATGTCCGGGTAGTACAGGTACTTCGCGAAGGTCTTCTCGTTCACCTTCGACGGGTCCAGGCGGCCCGCCTTCACGTCCTCGGCCAGCGCCTGCGCCGCGTCCGCGATCTCCGCGCGGCCGCCGTAGTTCATGCAGAAGTACAGCGTCAGCTTGTCGTTGTCCTGCGTCTGCTCCTGCGCGACCTGGAGCTCCTTGGCCACGGAACGCCACAGCTTGGGCATCCGGCCCACCCAGCGGACCCGGATGCCGAGCGCGTCGAGCTGGTCGCGGGTCTTGCGGATGAAGTCGCGGTTGAAGTTCATCAGGAAGCGCACCTCGTCCGGCGACCGCTTCCAATTCTCGGTGGAGAAGGCGTACAGCGAGATGGCCTGCACGCCCATCTCGATCGCGCCCTGCAGCACGTCCAGCACCTGCTCGGCGCCGACCTTGTGCCCCTCGGTGCGCGGCAGCCCGCGCTCCTTCGCCCAGCGCCCGTTGCCGTCCATCACGATGGCCACGTGCTCGGGGACCAGCTCACCGGGGATCTTCGGCGGCCGCGCACCGGACGGGTGCGGCTCCGGCGCCTGGTACTCCCGCCGCGAACGGCCCAGAATCCCACGTCGTGCCATGCGTGCCACGTCTCCTAGCTCTTGGTTCAGCTCTTGGGTGGTTACTTCTCTACGTAGCGGAGCGAGCGCAGTCCTCGCTCCAGGTGCCACTGCAGATACGCCGCGACCAGCCCGCTGCCCTCCCGGACGTGCCGGGCCTCGGCCGCGTCGGCCGTCTGCCAGTCCCCCGTCAGCAACGCGCTGAGCAGCGCGATCGACTCCGAGGAGGGTACGACGCTTCCGGGCACGCGGCACTCCCCGCATATCACTCCGCCCGCGCCGACCGAGAAGAACCGGTTGGGACCGGGCATTCCGCACCGGGCGCAGTCGTCAAAACTCGGTGCGTAGCCGTTCACCGCGAGCGAGCGCAGCAGAAAGGCGTCCAGGACGAGATGCGCGGCGTGCTCCCCGGAGGCGAGCGTCCGCAGCCCGCCCACGAGGAGGAGGTACTGCTGCACCGCCGGCTCGCCCTCGTGGTCGGTGAACCGCTCCGCCGTCTCCAGCATCGCGGTCCCCGCGGTGTACCGGTCGTAGTCGCGGACGATGCCGCCACCGTACGCGGCGATCGTCTCGCTCTGTGTGCACAGCGGCAGTCCGCGCCCGATCAGCTCGCCGCCGCGCGCGAAGAACTGCACGTCCACGTGCGAGAACGGCTCCAGCCGCGCGCCGAACTTCGACTTCGTGCGCCGGACGCCGCGGGCCACGGCCCGTACCCGGCCGTGTCCGCGGGTCAGCAGCGTGATGATCCGGTCCGCCTCACCCAGCTTCTGGGTGCGCAGCACGACACCGTCATCACGGAACAGACTCATGAAGCCATTGTCCCGTACGGCCGTGCCGCACGGGGACGGTCCCCCGTTGCTCCCCCGTTGTCCCTGTCGGCCGCGCTCAGCCCACCTCGCCGCGGCTGCGGGCGTTCACGTACGCCGTGGCCGCGCTCAGCCGCTCACTCGCCGTCGCGATCCGCACGGCCTCGGGCGCGCAGTCCCACTCCCGCCCGCCGCCCACCGGCCGCAGCTGCAGATACGGCCCCTCGCTCCCCATCACCATTCCGACTCTGCCCGTCCGCGTGTCCACGACGTACGAACCCACCGCGGCGCTCATCGTTCCTCGCTCGCTTCCTTCGCCTCGAATTCGGCACTGGTCCGCGGCCTTTCGCGGGCACTGCTTTCCGCGCCGACCGCACGCCCCACCTTCCCGGCACGGAGTTTTCCGCCGGGAGATTTTCGCTGTTCACATCCTTGACGCACGCCTGCCGACCTAAAATCGACAGCGGCGTACGCGCGTCAAGTGCGGCGCGAGGCAAGGGAGTTGGGCCGGCGACCGAACCGAAAACGAGCGGCACTTTCGCCCGCGCGTACGAGGATTTGCTGCGCGGTGCGCGGCATTTCGCTGCGCGGCGGCCCTAAGAAGGCGTGCGCGCGGCGGCGGCGAGGAGCCGGTCCGTGTCCTGCGCGTCGAGCGACAGCGCCGTGCCCACCGTCGTGAGGACCTCGCGCTCGGGACCCGTGTAGGGGCCGTCCGCCAGCGCGATGCGCGCGCCCTGCAGCAGCAGCGATTCGCGCCCGGCCGGCGCGAGGTGGGGCGCGAGCGGCTCCAGCGCTTCGTGGAGCTCTATCGCGAGCGCCGTGCCGCACGGGTCGAGGCCGTCCCGCCCGTCGTGGTACGTGCCCGGGAGCCGGCCCGTGTCCGCGGCGAGCGCGGCCAGCAGGGAGAGCAGCTGCTCCTCCGTGCACTCGGTGAAGCCGGCGGCCCGTACCGCCGCGACCGCCTGCTCGCGGACCGTGCGGGAGGCCGTGCCGCCCGCGGCCAGCAGGGCGAGCGTCACCGTGTGCACGGCGTCGCGGAGCATCGCCGAGAAGCGGGTCGTGGTCGGGTGGTCCAGGGCGTCCAGGCCGAAGTGGCCCGTACAGGAGGAACATTCCAGGACGGGGCCCGCCGTGCCGCGCGGGAGGACCGGGAGGCCGAGCACGGTCAGCCGGCGCCTGCCCGTACGACGGCGGTAGTTACGGTCGCCACCGCACTCGGGGCAGAAGAACTCGCCGTCGGCGAGAGTGCGCCATGACGTGCGCACGCCCACCATGCCCAGCTTGTGCATCACGTCCAGACCTCCGTAACTCCCCCTGCGCCTCAAGGGCGCGGGAGGTGCCCCCATCGGCAACGCTGCCGCGCTGACGTGATGTTAGCCACATCCGAGACGCCGCGTCAGCATGTCGTACCGGACAAGACGGAAGGCCCCGCCCCTCTTTTTGACGAGGGGCGGGGCCTTGCGCGGGCGTCAGGCGGGGGCGGCGAACCGGCCCGTGGGTACGTTCCCGTACCCGGCCAGCGGGTTTACCACCCACCTCCGTCCGGGTGTCAGCGGCTCGCGCGGTTGACGGCGGAGACGACGGCCTTGATCGAGGCGCGGACGATGTTCGCGTCGATGCCGACGCCCCACAGGACCTTGTCGCCGATGGCACATTCGATGTACGCGGCGGCCTGCGCCCCGGCGCCCTCGCTCATCGTGTGCTCGACGTAGTCCAGCAGCCGGACGTCGACGTCGATGGCGTGCAGCGCGTCGAAGAAGGCGGCCAGCGGGCCGTTGCCGGTGCCCGTCAGGACCGTGTCCTGGCCGTCGACGACGGCCTCGACGGTCAGCGCGTCCGTGCCCTCGCTCGTCGTGGAGGTCTGCGCGGAGCGCAGCGAGATGCGGCCCCACGCGTTCTCGGGGGTGGGCAGGTACTCGTCCTGGAAGGTGGACCAGATGTCCGCCGGGGTGACCTCGCCGCCCTCGGAGTCGGTCTTCTCCTGGATGGTCCGGGAGAACTCGATCTGCATGCGGCGCGGCAGGTCCAGCTTGTGGTCGTTCTTCAGGACGTAGGAGATGCCGCCCTTGCCGGACTGGGAGTTGACCCGGATCACGGCCTCGTAGGAGCGGCCGACGTCCTTGGGGTCGATGGGCAGGTACGGCACCGCCCACTCGATCTCCTCCGCGCTCTTGCCCGCGGCGGCCGCGTCGGCCTCCCGCGCGTCGAAGCCCTTCTTGATGGCGTCCTGGTGGGAGCCGGAGAAGGCGGTGTAGACCAGATCGCCCGCGTAGGGGTGGCGCGGGTGGATCTCCATCTGGTTGCAGTACTCGCTGGTGCGACGGATCTCGTCGATCTGCGAGAAGTCGATCATCGGGTCGACACCCTGCGAGAACAGGTTCATGCCCAGGGTGACCAGGTCGACGTTGCCGGTGCGCTCGCCCTGCCCGAACAGGCAGCCCTCGACGCGGTCGGCGCCGGCCATGACCGCCAGCTCGGCGGCGGCGACGGCGGTGCCGCGGTCGTTGTGCGGGTGGACGGACAGGCAGACGTACTCGCGGCGCGACAGCTTGCGCGACATCCACTCGAAGCGGTCCGCGTGCGTGCTCGGCGTGGAGCGCTCGACCGTGGCGGGCAGGTTCAGGATGATCTCGCGGCCCTCCTCGGGCTGCCAGACGTCCATGACCGCCTCGCAGACCTCCAGGGCGAAGTCCAGCTCGGTGTCGGTGAAGATCTCGGGGCTGTACTGGTAGCCGAAGATCGTCTCGTCGCCCAGGATCTTCTCGGCGTACTCCATGACCAGCCGCGTGCCGTCCACGGCGATCTGCTTGACCTGCTCCTTGGAGCCGCGGAAGACGACCCGGCGGAAGGTGGGCGCCGTGGCGTTGTACAGGTGCACCGTCGCCCGGTGCGCGCCGCGCAGCGACTCGATGGTGCGCTCGATCAGCTCTTCGCGGGCCTGGGTCAGGACGGAGATCGTCACGTCCTCGGGGATCGCGCCCTCTTCGATGATCGAGCGTACGAAGTTGAAGTCGGTCTCACCGGAGGAGGGGAAGCCGACCTCGATCTCCTTGTAGCCCATCTTGACCAGCAGGTCGAACATCTCGCGCTTGCGGGCGGGCGACATGGGGTCGATCAGCGCCTGATTGCCGTCGCGCAGGTCGGTCGAGAGCCAGCGAGGGGCCTTGGTGATGCGCTGGTCCGGCCACGTGCGGTCGGGGATGTACACCGCTTCGTAACGGCCGTACTTGTGGACCGGCATCCCGGACGGCTTCTGCTGGACGGAAGCGGCGGTGATGGGGGTCGGGCGGCCGATGGCGTTCTCGGACTGCTCAGACTTCGACATGATGCGTAGGGCTCCTCGTATGTCCGGTTGGGACGACCGACGGGGCGCTGTCACGGCAACACCGAACTCCGCGGGGAGGGGGTCGGCCTACGACTACAGGCCCTCGCCGCGGCAGCTAAGGAGAAGCAGCCCGAAACGCATGATGCTCTGCACCCTAGCGGAGACCCGTGGCACTCGGATGTCCCGTATCAGTATGCGGGACCGAAGTTCCGTTGTGACCGTTTCGCGACCAAGCACACATTCGCGGGAATCTCGGTAGCGGGTCGTGACAGAGCCTGCACGCGGTGCCACGCTCGCCCCATGGACGCCACTTCCTCGAACCAGAGTCATGCTGTCGGCCAGGTCTTCTGCGGGATTGTCCCGCCGCACCTCCTCGACCATCTCTCCCGTGCCGAGAACTCCACGATCTCCGGCCGCGCGCGCCGCACCCTCGAGCACGACGCCCTGCAGCGCACCCGCCGCCGCATCTCCACCGTCCGCGGCTTCACCGCGCCCGCCGAAGCCCGGGCGGGCAGCGAGAAGCCGCAGCGCACGATCTATGACGCGGAACACACCGAAACCCTGCCCGGCACCAAGGTCCGCGGCGAGGCCGACCCGGCGGGCCAGGACGCCTCGGTCAACCGTGCCTTCGCCGGCCTCGGCGCCACGTTCGAGCTGTACTTCAAGGTCTACGCCCGGCACTCCATCGACGGCATGGGCCTCCCGCTGGACGCCACGGTCCACTACGGCAGGGAGTACGACAACGCCTTCTGGGACGGCGAGCGGATGGTCTTCGGGGACGGCGACGGCGAGCTGTTCCTGGACTTCACCACCGCCCTGGACGTCATCGGGCACGAACTGACCCACGGCGTCACCCAGTACACCGCCAACCTGGAGTACCTCGGCCAGTCCGGCGCGCTGAACGAGTCCGTCTCGGACGTCTTCGGCTCGCTGATCAAGCAGTACTCCCTCAAGCAGAGCGCCGAGCAGGCGGACTGGCTGATCGGCGACGGGCTGCTCGGCCCGGAGGTCGACAAGGGGACCGCGCTGCGCTCGATGAAGGCGCCCGGCACGGCGTACGACGACGACGTGCTCGGCAAGGACCCGCAGCCCGCCACGATGGACGGGTATGTGCAGACCTCGCAGGACAACGGCGGGGTGCACATCAACTCCGGCATCCCCAACCACGCCTTCTACCTCGCGGCGGTCGCCCTGGGCGGCAACGCGTGGGAGCGGGCCGGGCAGGTCTGGTACGACGTGCTGACGGGCGGCGAGCTCGCCAAGGACGCCCAGTTCGCGGACTTCGCCAGGCTGACGATCGACGCGGCCAAGGCCCGCTACGGCGACCAGGGCGAGGAGCACCAGGCGCTGCTGAAGGCGTGGTCCCAGGTGGGCGTCACCAACAACCAGGGTCATTGACCGGCGGCGGTCATTGACCGCCGGCGTGCAGAGGAGAAGGCTGCCGCCATGCGGATTCAGGTGAGGCGCACCGGCGGTTTCGCCGGCATCGAGAAGCACGCCGAGATCGACACCGCTGACCGGGCCGATACGGCCCAGTGGGACGACCTGGTCGAGCGGGCGCTGGCCGACGGGCGGAGCACCCCGCCCGTCGGGGTGCCGGACGGTTTCACGTACCAGATCACCGTCGACGGCCGGACGGTGTACTGCGCGGATCCCCGGCTGACCGACCACCAGCGCAAGCTGATCACCCGGGTGCTCAAAGAAGGCGCATAGCGCGTGCCAAGGGTGCGGGTGGGCGGCTCCGCCCGCGCCCTTGACACGTTACTGACGGGTCAAGAAGATCCGGCCATGACGTCGCCGCTGACAACGTTGCCCGCCGGCCCGCTCCCTCCCCTCCCCCGCTTCCCCGCGGACTTCCTGTGGGGTGTGTCGACCTCGGCGCAGCAGATCGAGGGCGCGGTGGACGAGGACGGGCGCGGCCGCTCGTCCTGGGACGCGTTCGAGGCGGTACCGGGCAGCATCAAGGACGGCGCCACCTCGGCGCGCGCCACCGGCCACTACCACCGCTATCGCGAGGACGTCGCCCTGCTCGCCCGCCTCGGCGCCCGTGCGTACCGCTTCTCGGTCTCCTGGCCCCGTGTGCTCCCCACCGGCACCGGCCCGGTCAACGCCGCGGGGCTGGACTTCTACGACCGGCTGGTCGACGAGCTGCTGGCGGCGGGCGTGCAGCCGCTCCCCACGCTCTACCACTGGGACACCCCGCTGCCGCTGGAGGAGGCGGGCGGCTGGCTCGTACGGGACACGGCGTACGCCTTCGCCGCGTACGCGGACGCCGTCGCGGCCCGCCTCGGGGACCGCGTACCGCGCTGGATCACCCTCAACGAGCCCGCCGAGGTCACCCTCCTCGGCTACGGCCTGGGCGTGCACGCGCCCGGCCGGAAGCTGCTCTTCGAGGCACTGCCCGCCGCCCACCACCAGCTCCTCGGCCACGGCCTCGCCCTCCAGGCGCTGCGGGCCCGCGGCGCGACGAGTGTCGGCATCGCCAACTCCCACGGGCCGACCTGGGCGGCTTCCGGGAGCGAGGCCGACCGGGAGGCCGCCGACCTGTACGACCTGCTGCTCAACCGCCTCTTCGCGGACCCGCTGCTGCTCGGCCGTTACCCGGACGAGGAGCTGGCCGCGCTGCTGCCGGGCCCGGTGGCGGAGGATCTGAAGGTGATCTCCCAGCCGCTGGACTGGTACGGCGTCAACTACTACCAGCCGACGAAGGTGGGCGCCCCGGACCCGGCGGCGGCCGGCGGCACCGACTTCGCGGGCGTGGAGATCCCGCCGGAGCTGCCCTTCGCGCCGCGGGAGATCGAGGGCAGGCCGCGTACGGCCTTCGGGTGGCCGGTCGTCCCCGAAGCCCTCACCGAGCTCCTCACCGCCTTCCGCGACCGCTACGGCGCCGCGCTGCCGCCCGTCGTCATCACGGAGAACGGCTGCTCGTACGACGGGATCGAGGACCCGGAGCGGATCGCGTTCCTCGACGCGCATCTGCGGGCGCTGCACGCCGCCATGACCGCCGGCGTCGACGTCCGGGGCTACTTCGTCTGGTCGCTGCTGGACAACTTCGAGTGGGCCGAGGGCTATGCCCAGCGCTTCGGCCTGGTCCACGTGGACTACGCGACGCTGGCCCGTACCCCGAAGGCGTCCTTCCACTGGCTGCGGGACGCGCTACGGGCGCAGCGGTGACGCCGGGCAGAGCGGCGCCTTCGCGCGCGGAGGACGCGCTGGCCGAGCCCGTCGTGCCGGTCGGGCGCGGCTGGACGGCGGCGCTGGTGCTCGCCAGCGGGGCGGTCTGGGTCGGCTGGTTCGGGCCGCTGCAGATCCTGCTGGCCCTGCAGGCCGCCGAGCTGGCCCCGGCCGGCACCTCGAAGGAGACCGTACTGGCCTGGGTGACCGGCTGCGGGGCGGCCGTCGCGCTGGTCGCCACGCCGCTCTTCGGCGCGGCCTCGGACCGTACGGCCTCCCGCTTCGGCCGCCGTACGCCGTGGATCGCGGGCGGCGTACCGGCCGGCGCCGCCGCGCTCGCGCTGCTGGCCACGGCGGACGGCGTGCCGTCCCTGCTGCTGGGCTGGTGCCTGGTCCAGCTGGCGCTGAGCGCCGCGTACGCCGCGCTCACGGCCGCGGTGCCGGACCGGGTGCCGCGGCGGCAGCGCGGCGCGGTCGGCGGCTGGCTGGGCGCGGCCCAGATCCTGGGCGTACTGGCGGGCACGGGCCTGGCGACCGCGGCCGGCGGCATCGCGGCGGGCTATCTGGCCTGCGCCGCCTTCACGGTCCTCGCCACGCTCCCGTACGTCCTGCTCCACCTCGACCTGGTGCTGCCCGCCGACCGGCGCCCGCCGTTCGACCGGCGCGCCTTCCTGACCGCCTTCTGGATCAGCCCGCGCCGCCACCCGGACCTGGCCTGGGCCTGGCTGACCCGCTTCCTGGTCAACCTCGGCAACTCGATCGCGCTGCTGTACCTGCTGTACTACCTGCGGGACGCGCTGCACCACCCGGACCCCGCGACCGGGGTGCTGATCCTCACCGCGGTCAACGGGGCGCTGCTGCTGGCGACGGTCGTCACCGCCGGCTTCTGGTCGGACCGCACGGGCCGCCGCAAGCCGTTCGTCCTGTGGGCGGGCGTCCTGATGGCGGCGGCCACCGCGGTGCTCGCCTGCTGGCAGACCTGGCCCGGGGCGCTGGTCGCGGCCGGCACGCTGGGCATCGGCTTCGGCGTCTTCATGTCCGTCGACTTCGCGCTGATGACGGACGTCCTCCCGGCCGCGGCGCACCGCGGCAAGGACCTCGGCGTCATCAACATCGCCAACTCCCTGCCGCAGGTCGCGGCGCCCGCCCTGGCGGCCCCGGTGGTCCGCCACCTGGGCGGCTACCCGGCCCTGTACCTCCTGGCCGCGGCCATCGCCCTCGTGGGCGCGCTCTTCGTACGCCGCATCCGAGGGGTGGACTAGCGGCATCCGCGAGGGACCAGGGGGACGGCTAGAAGCCCAGCTTGCGCAGCTGCTTGGGGTCGCGCTGCCAGTCCTTGGCGACCTTGACGTGCAGGTCGAGGTAGACGGGGGTGCCGAGCAACGCCTCGATGTGCTTGCGGGACTTCATCCCGACCTCCTTCAGGCGCTTGCCCTTGGGGCCGATGATGATGCCCTTCTGGCTGGGCCGCTCGATGTAGACGATCGCGTGCACGTCCAGCAGCGGCTTGTCGGCGGGCCGGTCCTCGCGCGGCAGCATCTCCTCCACCACGACCGCGATGGAGTGCGGCAGCTCGTCGCGCACGCCCTCCAGCGCCGCCTCGCGGATCAGCTCGGCGACCATGACCTGCTCGGGCTCGTCGGTGAGGTCGCCCTCCGGGTACAGCGGCGGGCTCTCGGGCAGCATCGGCACGAGCAGATCGGCCAGCAGCCCCACCTGGCTGTCGCCCACCGCCGACACCGGGATGATCTCGGCCCACTCGATGCCGAGCTCCTGCCCCAGCCTGTCGATGGCGATCAGCTGCTCGGCGAGCGCCTTGGAGTCGACCAGGTCGCTCTTGGTCACGATGGCGACCTTCGGGGTCTTCTTGACCTGGGCCAGCTCACCGGCGATGAAACGGTCCCCCGGGCCGAGCTTCTGGTCGGCGGGCAGGCAGAAGCCGATCACGTCGACCTCGGCCCAGGTGGTCCGCACGACGTCGTTCAGCCGCTCGCCCAGCAGCGTGCGCGGCTTGTGCAGACCGGGGGTGTCGACGAGGACGAGCTGCGCGTCCGGGCGGTGCACGATGCCGCGCACGGTGTGCCGGGTGGTCTGCGGCCGGTTCGAGGTGATGGCCACCTTGGTACCGACGAGAGCGTTCGTCAGGGTGGACTTGCCCGCGTTCGGGCGGCCGACGAAGCACGCGAAGCCGGCGCGGTGCGGGGCGGAGGAGTCTGTACGAACGCTCATGGCGCCCATTCTCCCCGATCGCGGGCACGACACCGACCACCGGCCCGGCCGGACCGGTGGGTCAGCGGTATTGCGGCGGCGCTGTGGTGCTCAGCCGGCCTTGACGGTCTCCCGGAGGGCGCCGTCGGGACCGGCGACCAGTACGGGGGTCTCGGCACCGCCCAGGTCGCGGACGGCCGCGCGGTCCGCGTCGGCCGCGGTGTCCGCCTCGGTGACCACCGCGGCGGCCTCCAGGGACTGCGCGCCGCTGGCGACGGCCATCGCCACGGCGGTCTGCAGGGCGCTCAGCTTGAGAGAGTCGAGGGTCACGGTGCCCGCGACGTACGTCCGTCCGGTCTCGTCCCGTACGGCGGCGCCTTCGACGACACCATTACGGGCACGCGCCGAACGGGCGAGCGTGATGATCTTGCGGTCTTCCGGGTCCAGCGGTGCGGCTTCGCTCATACGGCCGGAGCCTATCCGCTGCGCTTGGCCGGGGGCGACGAGGGGGCTTGCGTACCTCCGCGGGTGCGGGTGACGGGGGCGTCGTTGGTTCAGCCGGCCACCGAGTACATGCCGCCGCGGCGGCCCTCGGGGGAGGCGAGGCGGCGGAGCTTCGCCTCTGTCTCGCCGTCGGCCTGGGCGTTGTGCATCACCACGGTCAGGTCCTGCCGGGACGGCACCCGCAGCTGCGTGGACTCGAACCGCAGCGTGCCCACCATCGGGTGCTCCATCTCCTTGGGCAGCTGGCCGCCCACCGTGACGTCCTGCCGCGCCCACAGCCGCGCGAACTCCTCGCTCGCCGCGGACACCTCCCGTACGACCTCGGCGAAGCCCTCGTCGCCGGGCCGTTCGGAACAGGCCGCGCGGTACTGGGCGACGACCTGCGGCGCGTTCCGCTCCCAGCTCTTCGCGCGGACCCGGTAGACCGGGTCGGTGAAGTAGGCGATCATGCAGTTCGACGAGACGCCCGGCTGCCCGTGCCCCATCACCAGCCGCGACGCCTCGTTGTACGCGACGGTGTTCCAGTACGGGTCCATGATGTGCGCCGGGAACGGCAGCCAGGCGTCGATCATCCGCTGCAGACCGTCGCAGATCGGGTCCCCGTCGTACTCGGAGCGCAGCAGCGGAGGGTTCAGACCGGCCAGCACATACAGATGGCGGCGCTCGGCGTCGCGCAGCCGGAGCACGCGCGCCACCGCGTCCAGTACCTGCGGCGAGACGCTGATGTCCCGGCCCTGCTCCAGCCACTGGTACCAGGAGGCCCCGACCCCGGCGAGCACCGCGACCTCCTCGCGGCGCAGCCCCGGCGTACGCCGCCGCCCGCCGTCGGGCAGCCCCGCCTCGGCCGGGCTGACCCGCGCCCGACGCGCCATCAGAAACTCCCGCAATTCCTCACGGCGTCCTGCCGTCCGTGCTGCCATCGCTCCCCCTCGTGCTGCCTGGTGCTCGGAACACCACGATAAGTTGCCGCTCCCCACCGGTTATTCCGATCCACGAGGCTCGCCTCATGCCAACCGAGACGATCGCCCCGCCCGCCCCCGTACGGGAATCCGCCCCGACCGCGTCCGACGCCGTACGGGAATCCGCTCCGACCCCCACCGCGACCCGGATGACGGGCCGGGCCAAGCTCATCCTCCTCGTCCTGTGCGCAGCCCAGTTCCTCGTCGCCCTGGACTTCTCGATCCTGAACGTGGCGCTGCCCGTACTGGGCGCGGACCTCGGCATGGGCCAGGCAAACCTGCAGTGGGCGGTCACCGCCTTCGCCCTCCCGTCCGGCGGCTTCCTCCTCCTGTCCGGCCGGATCGCCGACCTCTACGGACGGCGCCGGCTCTTCCTCACCGGCCTCGCGCTCTTCGCCGCGGCCTCCGTCCTCGCCACCCTCGCCTGGTCACCCGCGGCGTTCCTCGCGGGCCGCGCGCTCCAGGGCATCGGCGCGGCCGTCATCGTCCCGGCCGGCATGTCCCTGCTCACCACCACCTTCGCCGAGGGCCCGCAGCGCGAGCGTGCCCTGGGCGTCAGCGGCACGCTGCTGTCCATGGGCTTCACCGTCGGCATGGTGCTCGGCGGCGTCCTCACCGACTCCCTCGGCTGGCGCTCGACGATGGGCCTGCTGGCCGTGGCGGGCCTGGCCATCCTGGCCCTGGCCCCCGCGCTCCTGACGGAGAGCCGCCGCCCGGACCGCCCCCGTATCGACGTCCCCGGCGCGCTCACCGTCACCGGCGGCCTCCTGTCCCTGATCTACGCCCTCTCCACCGCGGCGGCCGACGGCTTCGCCCACGCCGATGTCCTCGGCACCCTCGCCCTGGGCGCCGTACTGCTCATCGCCTTCGTCCTCGTCGAGTCCCGCTCCCCCGAGCCGCTCGTGTCGCTGCCCATGCTCCGCCGCCCGACCGTGGCCTTCGGCAACCTCGCAGGGCTCGCCACCGTCTCGATGATGACCACCGTCGTCTTCCTCCTGACGCTGTACCTCCAGCAGGTGCTGCACCTCTCGCCCTTCCGCACCGGCCTGGTCTTCGGCGTCCAGGGCGTCGTCTCCGCGCTGGCCGGCATCGTGGCTCCCCGCCTGATCGCCCGCCTCGGCGCCCGCCGCACCCTCCTGGCCGGCCTCCTCATCCAGGCCGCACTGACCGCCTCGCTCCTCGGCCTGGGTACGGGCTCCGGCTCCGCCTGGCTCGCCATGGCAGGCGTCACCCTCGCCTCCCTCGGCCACCTCTGGGTGATCGTCTCCTACGGCGTCACCGCGACGTCCGGCCTTCCCGACCACGAACAGGGCCTGGCCACGGGGCTGGTCACCAGCGCCCAGCAGATCGGCATGACCATCGGCATCCCCCTGCTCAGCGCCCTGGCCTCGTCCCACGTGTCCGCGCTCCGCGCGGGTGGCGCCGGCTTCGCCGAGGCAACTCTCGGCGGCGTCCGCCTGGGCCTGGCCACGGACGCGGCGATCCTGCTCGCCGTAGCCGCCCTGGTGGCCTTCGGCCTGCGCCGCCGGACGGTCTGACGCCACGGCCCCCGCTCAGCGCCCGCGTCCATGCCCCGAGCAGCGGACCGCCCGCCCGCCTACGCTGGAAAGCGGAAGACGGAGGCGGTCCGCATGGGCATGTACACAGAACGCGTACTCCCGCACATCATCAACCTCGCCTGCGGGGTGAAACCCGCCCAGCCCCTGCGCCGCGAGGTCTGCAAGAACCTCCGCGGCGACATCGTCGAGATCGGCTTCGGCACGGGCCACAACGTGCCCTTCTACCCTCCGGCCGTCACCACCGTCGCCGCCGTGGAACCCTCCGACCTGGGCTGGGAACTCGCCACCACCCGCATCCGCGCATCCCGTACGCCCGTCCACCGAGCCGGCCTGGACGGCCAGTCCCTCCCCTTCGAGGACAACCGCTTCGACGCCGCGCTCTCCACCTGGACGCTGTGCACCATCCCCGACGCCGAGGCCGCCCTCCGCGAGGTCCGGCGGGTCCTCAAGCCGGGCGGCACCCTGCACTTCCTCGAACACGGCCTGGCCCCGGACACGGACGAGTCCGTACGCCAATGGCAGCGCCGCCTGGAACCCCTCAACAAACGCCTCTTCGGCGGCTGCCACCTCACCCGGCCGATAGCCGACATGCTGAAGTCAGCAGGCTTCACGATCACAGCTGTCGAGACGTTCTACGAGAAGGGCGCCCCCAAGCCCATGGGCGCCGACTCCCTCGGCACAGCCGTAGCCCGCTAGCCGTAGCCCACTAGCCGTCGGTGCTCCCGGCGCCCCCGGCGCCCACGCCGACCGGCTCCACCAGCACCGTAACGATCTTGTTCCGCCGCCCCGCGGGCGACTCCGCCGTGAGCCGCAGCGCCTTGAGGGACGGATCCACGGCGTCCTCGGAGAGGTCGACCTCCGCCTGCGCCCCCGCGATCGGTACCCGCCCCAGCCGCTTGGCCAGCAGCCCGCCGACCGTCTCCACGTCCTCGTCGTCCAGCTCCAGGCCATACAGCTCGCCGAGGTCGCCGATGTCGAGGCGGGCCGTGACCCGATAGCGGCCGTCGCCCAGCTCCTGCACGGGCGGCAGCTCGCGGTCGTACTCGTCGGTGATCTCCCCGACGATCTCCTCCAGGATGTCCTCGATGGTGACGATCCCGGCCGTACCGCCGTATTCATCGATCACCACGGCCACGTGATTGCGGTCCCGCTGCATCTCCCGCAGCAGATCACCCGCGTTCTTCGTGTCCGGCACGAACGCCGCGGGCCGCATCGCCGTCGACACCAGCTCCGTCTCCGCGTCCCGGCTGATGTGCACCTTCCGGGCGAGGTCCTTCACGTACACCACGCCCACCACGTCGTCCTCGCTCTCGCCCGTCACGGGGATGCGCGAGAACCCGGAGCGCAGCGCGAGCGTGAGCGCCTGGCGGATGGTCTTGAAGCGCTCGACCGAGACCAGGTCGGTCCGCGGCACCATCACCTCGCGCACGAGCGTGTCACCGAGCTGGAAGACCGAGTGCACCATGCGGCGCTCCTCGTCCTCGATCAGCGACTCCTGCTCCGCGAGGTCGACCATCGCGCGCAGCTCGGCCTCGGAGGCGAAGGGGCCCTTGCGGAAGCCCTTGCCGGGCGTGAGCGCGTTGCCCAGCAGGATCAGCAGCTGCGGTACGGGGCCCATGATGCGGGCCAGCGGCAGCAGGACGTACGCGGCGGCCGTCGCCGTGTTCAGCGGATGCTGCCGACCGATCGTGCGCGGGGAAACCCCCACCGCGACGTACGACACGAGCACCATCACCGCGATGGCGACGGTCAACGCCTCCCACGTCTCCGCGAACCGCTGCACGCACCCATAGGTGACGACGACCGCGGCGGCCATCTCGCAGCCGACCCGCACCAGCAGCGCGACGTTGAGATACCGCGTCGGATCCGCGGCGACGGCCGCGAGCTTCGCGCTGCCGCGCCGCCCCGACCGTACGGCCTCCTCGGCGCGGAAGCTGGTCGTGCGGGCGAGGCCCGTCTCCGCGCAGGCGGCGAGCCAGGCGACCACGACGAGGAGGACCGCCACGGCGATCAGCTGGACGGACACCGCGTCACCGGGTGGTGGGTGCCGGGGACGGACCCTCGATGCCGCGCTCGGCCCGCCAGCCGTCGACGATCGCGGCCTGCAGCCCGAACATCTCGGCCTTCTCGTCCGGCTCCTCGTGGTCGTACCCGAGGAGGTGGAGGACGCCGTGGACGGTGAGCAGCTGCAGCTCCTCGTCCATGGAGTGCCCGGTCGGCGCCTCCTCGCCCTGCTTCTTGGCGACCTCGGGGCAGAGCACGATGTCGCCGAGCAGCCCCTGCGGGGGCTCCTCCTCGTCCTTGGCCGGCGGCCGCAGCTCGTCCATCGGGAAGGACATCACGTCGGTCGGCCCTGGAAGGTCCATCCACTGGATGTGGAGCTGCTCCATGGCGTCGGCGTCGACGACGATGACCGAGAGCTCGGACAGCGGGTGGATGCGCATCCGGGCGAGTGCGTAGCGGGCGACATCCAGGACCGCCTGCTCGTCGATGTCCGTACCGGACTCGTTGTTGACGTCGATTGCCATCGTGTGACTGCTCAAGACTTCCTGTTGCGGCTGCGGCTGTCGTTCTGACCGGAGCGACCGTCGTTCTGGCCGTTGCGGCTGTCGTACTGCTCGTACGCGTCGACAATACGGCCGACCAGCTTGTGCCGGACGACATCGGTGCTGGTGAGGCGCGAGAAGTGGACGTCCTCGACGCCCTCCAGGATCTCCTGCACCTGCCGCAGACCGCTCTTCGTGCCGCCGGGCAGGTCGATCTGCGTCACGTCACCCGTGATCACGATCTTCGAGTCGAAGCCGAGGCGGGTGAGGAACATCTTCATCTGCTCGGGGCTGGTGTTCTGCGCTTCGTCCAGGATGATGAACGCGTCGTTCAGCGTGCGACCGCGCATGTACGCCAGCGGCGCGACCTCGATCGTGCCCGCGGCCATCAGCCGGGGAATCGAATCCGGGTCGAGCATGTCGTGCAGCGCGTCGTAGAGCGGGCGCAGATACGGGTCGATCTTCTCGTAGAGCGTGCCGGGCAGGAAGCCCAGGCGCTCGCCCGCCTCGACCGCGGGCCGGGTCAGGATGATGCGGTTGACCTGCTTGGACTGCAGGGCCTGCACCGCCTTGGCCATGGCGAGGTAGGTCTTGCCCGTACCGGCGGGGCCGATGCCGAAGACGACCGTGTGCTGGTCGATGGCGTCGACGTACCGCTTCTGGTTCAGCGTCTTGGGACGGATCGTGCGGCCCCGGTTGGAGAGGATGTTCTGCGTGAGCACCTCTGCGGGGGTCTCGCTCGTCCCGCTCTCGCCGTCTTCCGCCGAGCGCAGCATGGCGATCGAACGTTCCACTGCGTCCTCCGTCATCGGCTGTCCGGTGCGGAGCACCAGCATCATCTCGTCGAACAGGCGCTGGATCAGCGCGACGTCCTCGGCATCTCCGACGGCGCTGACCTCATTGCCACGGACGTGGATGTCGGCCGCCGGGAAGGCGTTCTCGATCACGCGCAGCAATGAGTCCCCGGATCCCAGGACCGTGACCATGGGGTGCTTGGAGGGGACGGTGAACTGGGCGCGCGCCTGCTGATTGGTGGGTGTCTGCGTCATGGGCCGGCTCTGTGGCCTGCTGATCCCCATTTCTACGTAGCGATGCCTGCGGCTCTCCTGAGCACGTCCAGGGTACGACGCGCCACCGACATCGACGGAGAACTTTTCGAGGAGGGGTGCTGGAGGGGCCGACGGGAGCCAGAGGGGGGCCTACGCGGGGCCGGGGCGGGCGTCGGCTCGGGCTCGAGGTGGGCGTCGGCTCGGGCTCGCCTACGGGGCGAATCGAACGCGGGTGGCCCCCTTGCTCAGGGGTTACCCAAAGGGGCCAGGGGTTACCCAAAAGGGCCGGGAAGCATCTGTCGTCACAGATTGGCGGGCATCCGTCGTCACGGGTCGGCGGGCATCCGTCGTCGCCCCTGCGCGGAGGCGTGGAACCGCTAGCCGGAGCGGCGGAAGCCGATCGTGGGGAGGGCGCGGGCCAGGGGCCACTGGCGGTACGCGGCCGGCAGTACGCCCTCCAGGAACGCGTACCGCTCCCGCAGCGGGAGCCCGCCGCCGGGTGCCGCGAGCCCGTCCACGGACTCCGTGTGGTGATCCCGTACCTGCTGCCACCACGCGGCGATCTCCGACCAGCCGGGCGCGGACAGCGAGCCGCCGAACTCCTGCACCGACAGCGCCGCCGTCAGGCCCGCGAACGCCAGCCGGTCGGCCAGCGGCCAGCCCGCGAGCGTGCCCGTGACGAAGCCCGCCACGAAGACGTCGCCCGCGCCCGTGGGGTCCAGCGCCTCCACCGCGATCGCCGGCACCTCGGCGCTCTCGCCGGTACGCGCGTCCACCGCGCAGGCGCCCCGCGAACCCATGGTGACCACCGCGACCGGCACCAGGTCGGCGAGCTTACGGGCGGCGGCCTGCGGCGAGTCCGTACGCGTGTACCGCATCGCCTCCTCGGCGTTCGGCAGGAACGCCTCGCAGTGTTCGAGGTCGGCGAGGTCGGCCGGGTCCCAGCGCCCGGTGTCGTCCCAGCCCACGTCCGCGAAGATCCGGGCGCCGCGGTCCGCCGCGCAGCCCAGCCAGCCCTCCCGTCGCCCCGGCACGAGCGACGCGACGCAGGCGCGCGAGGCGGGCGGGCACCCCGGCGCGTGCGCCCCGTCGAAGGCGGACTCCGGCGGCGGCGCCTCGTGCCCGTGCGACACCATCGTGCGCTCGCCCTCGTACGCCATGGAGACCGTCACCGGCGAGTGCCACCCGGGCACCTTCCGCGACATCGACAAATCGATGCCCTCGCCCCGGCGCAGCGCGTCCCAGCAGTACTCGCCGTACATGTCGTCCCCGAAGGCCGCCGCCAGCGAGGTGTGCAGCCCGAGGCGGGCCAGCGCGGTCGCCATGTTCGCGACCCCGCCGGGGCTCGATCCCATCCCGCGCGCCCAGGACTCGGTGCCGCGGACCGGCGCCGAGTCCAGCCCGGTGAAGATGATGTCGAGGAAGACCGTGCCGGTGAGGTAGACGTCCGTGGCCGGGTCCTGCGGCCCGCGTACGGCGGCGAGCGGATCGAGCACCGCCGGCGTGGGACTCATGGGAGCGAACTGTTCTCCGCTGTGAGCGCTCACCTTGCCTGCCCCTTTCGTCCGTGCACGTCACGCCAGTGTGCCGGATCAGGGGTGGCGATGGCTGCGAGCGGGGCGGCTTCCGGCACACGTTCGTACAACCTTCGCGCGGCTTGCGGCGCTCCTTCGTGCGGCTTGTGACGCACCTTCGTGCGGTACGTTCCGGCCCATGAGGCTCACGATTCTCGGTGGTGGCGGCTTCCGGGTGCCGCTGGTCCACCGCGCGTTGCTCGACGACCCCTCGCACGCCGTGACGGAGGTGACGCTGTACGACACCGATCCGGTCCGGCTGCGGGTCATCGCGGCCGTACTGGAGCGGCAGGCGGCGGGCCGGGAGCGGCCGGTGCGGGTGCGGCTCGCGACGGACCTCGACGACGCCCTGCGCGGCGCGGACTTCGTCTTCTCCGCGATCCGGGTCGGCGGCACCGCGGGGCGCGTCGCCGACGAGCGCGTCCCGCTCGCCGAGGGCGTGCTCGGCCAGGAGACGGTGGGCGCGGGCGGCGTGCTCTACGGGCTGCGCACCATCCCCGTGGCGCTGCACATCGCCGAGCGGGCCGCGGCGCTGGCCCCGGACGCCTGGGTCATCAACTTCACGAATCCCGCCGGGATGGTCACCGAGGCGATGGCGGAGGTGCTGGGCGAGCGGGTGATCGGCATCTGTGACTCGCCGGTGGGCCTGGTGCGCCGGGCCGCGCGGGCGGCGGGCGCCGATCCGGACACGGTGACGTACGACTACGTGGGGCTGAACCACCTCGGGTGGCTACGGTCGCTGCGCTCCGGGGGCCGCGACCTGCTCCCCGGGCTGCTCGCCGACCCCGAAGCGCTCGCGTCCTTCGAGGAGGGCCGGCTCTTCGGCGCGGACTGGCTGCGCGCGCTGGGCGCACTCCCCAACGAGTACCTGCATTACTACTACTTCCGCCGCGAGACGCTCGCCTCCGTACGGGAGGCGGACGAGACCCGCGGTGCCTTCCTCGACCGGCAGCAGGGCGGCTTCTTCGAGGCGGCGGCCGAGCGCCCGGAGGACGCGTACGCGCTGTGGGAGCGCACGCGTCTGGAGCGCGAGGAGACGTACATGGCGGAGAGCCGGGAGGCCAGCGGCGGCTGGCAGCGCGACAGCTGCGACCTGGAGGGCGGCGGGTACGACCGGGTGGCGCTGGCCCTGATGCACGCGATCGCGGGCGACCGGCGGGCCCGGCTGATCCTGAACGTGCGCAACGGTACGACCGTGCCGGCGCTCGCCCCCGAAGCGATCATCGAGACGGTGTGCGAGGTGGGCGCGGACGGCGCCCGGCCGCTGCCGTGCGCCCCGCTCCGCAACGACCAACTGGGGCTGATGCTCCAGCTGAAGGCGGTGGAACGGGCGACGGTGGAGGCCGCCGTCTTCAAGGAGCGCGACGCGGCCCTACGGGCGCTCGCGCTGCACCCTCTGGTGGACTCACCGGCGGTGGCCGCCCGCATCCTGGAGCGGGTCAGCGGCTGACGGACTCCGCCAGGGCGGCGAGGCGGCGCTGTACGTCGTCGCGGGCGCCGCTCCTGCCGGGTACTCGGGTCCGCAGGTTCGCCAGCTCCACGCCCAGCTTCCGCACCTCCTCGCTGTTGCTGACCTGGTGCCAGCAGTGGTGGGCGCGGTCGACGGCGGCCGTGACCTCGGGGTGCGTCTCGCTCTGCCCGCCGGCCAGCCGGACGTGCGCGGACCGCATCCACAGCCCGCTCGCCCGCACCGGCTCGTCGGCCTGCCGGGCCAGCTCCGCCTGTACCTCGATCCAGTGCACCGCCTCGGGCGACACCGGCCCGTGGCTCCGGAGGGCCGCCTGCTCCCAGGCCGCGGCCATCGCGGCGGCCTCCCCGTGCCGCCCGGCCGCGGCAGCGGCGAACACGGCATGGTGCGGATCGACGGCAGGCGCCGCACCGGGCACCGGGGGTATGGCGGCCACCACGGGAATCGGCGGCCGCGTGGGCCGCGCGGGCACCGGAGCGGGCGCGGGCGCGGGAGCCGGGGCGAACTCGGGCGTGGGAGCCGGAGTGAACTCGGGCGTGGGAGCCGGGGCGGGAGCGGGCGCCGAAGCCGGCGTGAGATCCGGGGCAGGCGCGGGCGCCGAAGCCGGCACAGGCGCCGGGGCAGGCGCGGGTGCAGGCTCGGGCGCGGCAGCCGGTGCAGCCACAGGCGCAGGACCCTGCTCAGGAACCGGACTCGGCTCAGGAACCGGACTCGGCACGGGCGCCGCACTCGGTGCCTGCACCGGACTCGGCGCCTGCAGGGGACTCGGTGCCTGCACCGGACTCGGTACCTGTATGGGTCTCGGTGCCGGCGTCTGCACCCCCGCCCCCGCACCCTCCGGCGCCAGCCACAACGTCACCGCACCGTTCAGCCCGGCCTCCCGTGCCGCCCACCCGTGCAGCTCCTCCATACCGGGCCGCACCGCGCCCGTCCCCGCCCGCAGCGCCCGCGCGAGGGCATGTGTGTACGCCGGCGCGGGCTGGTGCCGCTTGTCGCTCCGCTGCACCGTGCCGTACAGCAGGAACGGTCCGCCCAGCGACAGCTTCCCCGTGCCCAGGTCGTGCCAGACCTCCGGCGCCGCCGCCAGGTCGGCCAGTACCGTCGTACTGCCCGGCGGACGGTGCTGCAGTTCCGCGGCGAGCCAGTGCCACGGCAGCGCGGTGTACCGGACCGTGCGGGGCACGGTCCGGGCCAGCGCCAGATGCGGCCTGCCCTGCCGCGCGTCGACCTGGAGGTGCCCCGCGACGTAGACCAGCAACGGCCCCTCGACGGCGGCCGCGGTACGGATGTGGGTCAGCACCGTGTTCGGGTCGTCGGGGTTCGCCAGCTGCACGGCGCTGGCGTACGGAGCGCCTACGAGCCGCGCCGGCGGGACGGCCGCCAGCTGCGGCAGCGCGGCGGTCGCCGGCAGCGGCCGGCGGACCGGCGGATCGGCGGCGATCAGCAAGGCGTAGCCGTGAGCGGTCGGTGCGGTGCTGATTGCCATACGGAGCACGGTAACCGGCCCCCCTCCCGGTACGCATGGGATAGCGGCGCAAAGGTTCGAAAACCGGTAGCAAGCGACGCCGGCGCGGCCCTCGTTCAGTGGCCGCGCGCGATCCATTCCTCCAGGTGCGGTGCCTCGTCCCCGATGGTCGTCGGGTCACCGTGCCCGGTGAGCACCTTCGTCTGCGGCGGCAGGGTCAGCAGCCGCTTCCGGATCGACTCGACGATGGTCGGGAAATCCGAGAACGACCGCCCGGTCGCGCCGGGTCCGCCCGCGAACAGCGTGTCCCCGCTGAAGACGACCCCGAGATCGGGCGCGTGGAAACAGACCGCGCCGGGCGCGTGCCCCGGCGTGTGCAGCACGGTGAGATCCGTACCGGCGATGGTCAGCACCTGCCCGTCCGTCAGCTCCCGGTCCGGAGGGCTGCCCGGATAGGTCAGCTTCCACAGCGGCAGATCGTCGGGGTGGAGATGGATCATGGCACCGGTACGGGACGCCAGCGCGGGCGCCGCGTCGATGTGGTCGTCGTGCGCGTGCGTACAGAGCACGGCACGCAGCCGCCGCCCGCCGAGCGCCGCGAGGATGGCCTCGGCGTCGTGCGCGGCATCAATGACCACCGCTTCCTCGTCGTCCCCGACGATCCACACATTGTTGTCCACCTCCCATGTCCCCCCGTCGAGGGAGAACGTCCCGGAGGTGACCAACTGCTCAATGCGCGCCGCCATCACAGCACCACCACCGAACGGAGAACGTCGCCTTCATGCATCCGCGCGAACGCCTTCTCCACGTCCTCGATCCCGATCGTCTCCGTCACAAACGCACCGAGATCGATCCGCCCCTGCTGATGCAGATCGACCAGCATCGGGAAATCACGAGACGGCAGACAATCCCCGTACCAGGACGACTTCAACGCCCCACCCCGCCCGAACACATCCAGCAACGGCAACTCCAACATCATCTCCGGCGTCGGCACCCCCACCAACACGACAGTCCCGGCCAGATCCCGGGCGTAAAACGCCTGCTTGTACGTCTCCGGACGCCCCACCGCCTCAATGACGACATCCGCCCCGAAGCCACCGGTCAGCTCACGGATCGCCTCAACCGGGTCCACGGTCTTGGAGTTCACCGTGTGCGTGGCACCGATCGTCTTGGCGGTCGCCAGCTTCCGGTCGTCGATATCCACCGCGATGATCTTCGCAGCACCCGCCAATCGGGCACCCGCAATCGCCGCATCACCGACCCCACCACAACCGATCACGGCAACCAAGTCACCCCGACCCACGTTGCCGGTATTGATCGCCGCACCGATACCGGCCATCACCCCACACCCCAGCAGCCCGGCCACGGCGGGCGACACCGCCGGATCCACCTTCGTGCACTGCCCCGCCGCCACCAGCGTCTTCTCCGCAAACGCACCAATGCCCAGCGCCGGCGACAACTCAGTACCGTCCGTCAAGGTCATCTTCTGCCGCGCATTGTGCGTATCGAAGCAGTACTGCGGACGCCCCCGCAGACACGCCCGACACTGCCCGCACACCGCACGCCAATTCAGAATCACGAAGTCACCCGGGACGACGTCCGTGACGCCCTCACCCACCGACTCCACCACCCCCGCCGCCTCATGCCCCAGCAAAAACGGGAACTCATCATTGATCCCGCCCTGCTTGTAATGCAGGTCCGTATGGCACACACCGCACGCCTGGACCTGGACCACGGCCTCGCCGGGGCCCGGGTCCGGCACGGCGATGGTCTCGACGCGCACCGGCTGGTCCTTGCCGGGTGCGATCACTCCGCGTACTTGCTGTGCCATGGGGGCGGCCCCTCTCGATGATCACGTACGGGACGGACCCATACCGTACGCGTTACCCGCATTCCCGCCCAGAGGGCGACACCCCGGGGCCCGGCGCCGGTCATTGCGTCCGCCGCCGCGGACCAGGGCCACCGTCACCGCCGCGAGGACGCCGACGACGGAGAGGCCGATCAGGCCGCCGCGCGTGGAGCCGGTGGCGTCCTCCAAGAGGCCGAAAGCGGTCGGTGAGACGAAGCCGCCGAGGTTGCCCAGCGAGTTGACGAGCGCGATCGCGGGGGCGGCGATCCGGGCGTCCAGGTAGCTCTGCGGGATGGTCCAGAAGACCGGCGAGGAGGTCTTGAAGCCCATGGCGGCCAGGCAGAGCGCGCCGAGCGCGAGCCACGGGGAGACCAGGGTGGCGAGGAGGGTGCCCACCGCGCCCAGCAGCAGCATGCCGACGAGGAACGGGCGGCGCTTGCCCGTACGGTCCAAGAGCCGCCCCGTGACGTACACCGCCGCGATCGCGCACAGCCAGGGCACCGCGACCAGCAGCCCCACCTCGAACTCCGAGAGCCCGCCGATGTCGTCGACGATGCTCGGCAGCCAGAAGGTGACGGCGTACAGGGCGATGGAGATGGCGAAGTACAGCCAGCAGAAGAGGAGCATCTGGGGGTCGGCGAGCAGCTTCCAGCGGGAGACGGCGGCGGTGCCGCGGTCCTGCGTACGGGCGGCCTGTTCGGCGTCGATCGCCGCGGTCAGGCCCGTCTTCTCGGCGTCCGACAGCCAGGTGGCGTCCTCCAGCCGGGAGTCCAGGAAGCGGTAGACGACCAGGCCGAGCACGACGGAGGCGATGCCTTCGATGAAGAACATCCACTGCCAGCCGCTGTGGCCCAGCAGACCGTGCATCTCCAGCAGCGCGCCGGAGACCGGGCCTGCGATGACGGAGGCGGTGCCGGAGCCCATGAGGAAGATCGCGGTGGACCGGCCGCGGTCGGAGTCGGGCAGCCAGCGGGTGAAGTAGTAGATGACGGCCGGGAAGAAGCCCGCTTCGGCGACGCCGAGGAGGAAGCGCAGGACGTAGAACATCTCGGCGCTGGTGACGAAGGCCATCGCGGCGGCCACCAGACCCCAGGTGATCATGATGCGGGTGAGCCAGACCTTCGGCCCGAACCGCTCCATGAGCATGTTGCTGGGGACCTCGAAGATCGCGTACGCGATGAAGAACAGGCCGGCGCCGAACCCGAAGGCGGAGGCCGACAGTCCGACGTCGGCGCGCAACTGGTCGGAATCACCAGCGCGGCACGGCCGGAGTCGTCCACTCCGGGTCGGCGATCCGCATCGCCGCCGCGTCGTCCCGGTCGCGCTGGCTGCCGTCGTCGTCCAGCCAGCGCCGGTGCAGCGCGGCGAGCCGGTCGCGGTCGAGTTCGACGCCCAGTCCCGGGGTGTCGGTGACCGCGACGGCGCCGTTCTTGAAGGCGATCCGCTCGGTGAGGACGTCCTCGGTCTGCCAGGGGTAGTGGCTGTCGCAGGCGTGGTGGAGGTTGGGCACGGTGGCCGCGACGTGCGTCATCGCGGCGAGACTGATGCCGAGATGGGTGTTGGAGTGCATGGAGACGCCGACGCCGAACGTGCGGCAGATCGCGGCCAGTTCACGGGTGTTGCGCAGGCCGCCCCAGTAGTGGTGGTCGGAGAGGACGACCTGGACGGCGCCGCGGGTGAACGCCTCGGCGATCTCGTCGAAGGTCGTCACGCACATGTTGGTGGCGAGCGGTATCTCCGTACGGGCCGCCACCTGCGCCATCCGGTCCGTGCCGCTCGCCGGGTCCTCCAGGTACTCCAGTACGTCCGTCAGCTCGTCGGCCACCTTGAGCGAGGTCGCAACCGACCAGGCGCCGTTGGGGTCCAGGCGGAGCGGCTGCCCGGGGAACTCCTTGGCCAGCGCGCGGACCGCGGCGATCTCCTCGGCCGGCTCGTAGACCCCGCCCTTGAGCTTGAACGAGCGGAAGCCGTAGGTGTCGGCGAGGCGGCGGGCCTGCGCGACCACGCCCGCCGGGTCGGTGGCCGCCGCCCAGTCGTCGGGCTCGCCGCGGCCGCCCGGGTGCTCGGCCCAGCGGTAGAAGAGGTACGCGCTGTAGTCGACGCGGTCGCGGACCTTGCCGCCGAGCAGGGCGTGCACGGGCAGTCCCGCGGCCTTCCCCCAGGCGTCCAGGCAGGCGACCTCGAAGCCGGAGAGGACGGAGAGGCGCAGCTTGTCGGCGGTCTGGACGCCGCGCAGCCCGCCGACGTCCACCGCACCCGCCGCGGTCGCGTCCGGCGAGTCGCCGCACGCCTCGGCCGCGAGTTCGGGCAGCGCGTTCAGATCCGTGACCGAGCGGCCGCGCACCACCTCGGCCAGCGGCCGGGCGATGTCGAGGTACTTGGTGTCGCCGTAGGTCTCGCCGAGGCCGGTCACGCCGCCCTCGGTGACCACCTCGATGATCAGCCGGGGAGTGTACGGCTGGTGCACGCCCTGGGTGTTGAGCAGCGGCGGGTCGGCGACCAGGATCGGCGTCAGCCGGACCTCGCTGATGCTCAGGTCGCGGTGGGCCGGGGCGCTGCCGGTCGGGTCCGCTGCGGTCGTCATCGGGTGGCTCCTACCAGGTCGAGGCCGCGCTCCAGGAGCGCCGCGAGGTCGGTGAGGTCGGCGGGGGACGGGTCGGTGAGCGGGGCGCGTACGGGGCCGACGGGCAGCCCGCGCAGCCGGGCCGCGGCCTTGACCAGCGACACCGCATACCCGGGCACCCGGTCGCGCAGCTCGACGAAGGGGATGTAGAAGCCGGTCAGCAGCTTCTCGACGGTGGCGTCGTCGTGCTCGCCGAGCGCCGTGAAGAACGCGCCGGCGATCTCGGGCGCGAAGGCGTGCACGGCGGAGGAGTACGCGGTGATGCCCAGGCTCGCGTAGGCGCGCGCCTGCAGTTCGGCGGTGGCGGCGCCGTTGAAGAACAGGAAGCCGTCGGGCGCGGCGAGCTTGCCGCGCTGCAGCCGGTCCAGGTCGCTGTGGCCGTCCTTGAGGCCGATGACGCCGGGGATCTCCGCGATCCGGCGGACGCTGTCGGCGGTGAAGGTGACGTGGTCGCGCTGGTAGGCGATCAGCGGCAGGCGGGTGCGGGACGCGACCTCGCGCACCTGGGCGACCAGGCCCTCCTGCGGTGCCTTGACGAGGTAGTGCGGCATCAGCAGCGCCGCGTCGGCGCCGGCGTCCTCGGCGATCCTGGCGAACCGCGCGGCCTGCGCCCAGCCGTAGCCCACGCCGGCGACGACCGGCAGCCGCCCGTCCGCCACCTCGACGGCGGCCCGGATCACCCGGCCGTACTCGTCCTCGTCCAGCGAGAAGAACTCGCCCGTGCCGCAGGCCGGGAAGAGCGCGCCGGGCCCGGCGGCGATCCGGCTCGCGAGGTAGTCGCGGTACGCGGGCAGGTCCAGTGCGCCGTCGTCGGTGAAGGAGGTGAGGGGGAAGGACAGCACGCCGCGGGCCATACCCGCGCGCAAGCGTTCGACGACCGTCATGAACCTGTCTCCATATGTAAATGGCGTCCACGGATGAGAATGGAGGCTAGAGACGGGCATCACAGCCGTCAAGGGCGCGGACAGCCGGTACGGACACCCACGGATGCCGGTACGGACACCCACGGATGCCGGTACGGACACCCGCGGACAGTCCGTACCGGCATCCGCGGCCACTCCGCGCATCCCGCAACCGCCCGCGACAACCCCGCGACCGCCCCGGCAATGCTTTGCCAACGATTTAATCTCCGCGCGTAGATACGCAGAAGCAACGCCTGCTAGATCTACGGGGTCCCCCTTTCCGCCCCCAACTCCGCAGGAGAACCACATGCGTTTCCGCGCGCGCCTGGGCGCCGTCGCCGCCGCGGCGGCCGTCGCCGCCACCACCGCGTTCGGCGTCGGCCAGGCCACCGCCGAACACTCCGTCCCGCGCTCGGACAAGGAGATTCCGAACCTCACCCAGGTCCAGGACAAGATCAAGGCGTACTACGGCGACACCGTCACCGCCGACGGGGAGCACTACGCCTCCCCGAAGAGCAACTACGCCCGCCAGGTCCACGGCATCGAGACGAAGGCGCGGCGCTACCTGGACGGCGCCGCGCGGAACCAGCACGGCTCGGGCAAGCCCGCCATCGTCCTCGACATGGACGACACCACGCTGCTCACGTACAACTTCGAGCTGCAGACCGGCTTCGCCTTCAGCGACAAGGCCCAGGACGCGTACTTGAAGAGCCATGACATGGAGCCGGTCTTCGGGATGGACGCGCTGGTCAACCACGCCCGCGCGAAGGGCTACGAGGTCTTCTTCGTGACCGGCCGCAAGGAGGGCCAGCGCGACTGGAGCGTCCGCAACCTGAAGAACGTCGGTTACGACGTCCCGCTCGACCGCGGGCACGTCTACCTCAAGGACAAGGAAAACCCGCCGTCCTACCTGTCCTGCGGCGCCGGCTGCTCCACCATCGAGTACAAGTCCGGCACCCGCAAGCACATCGAGTCGCAGGGGTACGACATCGTCGCCAACTTCGGTGACCAGCACTCCGACCTGCAGGGCGGCTACGCGGACCGCACCTTCAAGCTGCCGAACCCGATGTACTACCTGCCGTAGCGGGCACCCCGGAGGTACCCGGGCACGCAGGTGCTCAGGTACTCAGCGCCGTTTCGGCAGCGGGACCCGCAACAGGTCCCTGGCCACCGTCAGTTCGCCGTCGTAGCCCGTCTCCCGGGCCTCCCGCTCGAACTCCGACGGGTCGGTGTACCGCTGCGAGAAGTGCGTGAGCACCAGATGCCGGACGCCGGCGTTGCGCGCGACCATGGCCGCCTGGCCCGCCGTCAGGTGGCCGTGCTCGGCGGCCAGCTGCCGGTCGCCGTCCAGGAACGTGGACTCGATGACGAGCATGTCGCAGCCCGCCGCGAGCTCGTGCGCGCCCGCGCACAGCCGGGTGTCCATCACGAACGCGAACGACTGGCCCGGCCGTACCTCGCTGACCTCCTCCAGGGTGACCGTCCGGCCGTCCTCCCGGACGACCGCGCCCTCCCGGCTCAGCCGGCCCACCTCGGGCCCGGAAATGCCGTGCTCGGCCAGCCGCTCGGGCAGCATCCGCCGCCCGTCCGGCTCCTGGAGACGGTAGCCGTAGGACTCGACGGGGTGCGAGAGGCGGCGCGCGGTGAGCATGTAGGCGGGCGTCCCGGCGAGGGTGCCGCCGTCGCCGGTGACCGGCTCCTGGCCCAGCCGGACGGTCTCCCGGTACGCCGTCGAATAGCGCAGCCGCTCGAAGAAGTGCGCCCCGCTCGCGGGGTAGTGGGCGGTGACGGGATGCGGCACCCGGTCGAGGTTGATCCGCTGGATCACCCCGGCCAGGCCCAGGCTGTGGTCACCGTGGAAGTGCGTGACGCACAGCCGGTTGATGTCGTGCGCGGCCACCCCGGCGCGCAGCATCTGGCGCTGCGTCCCCTCGCCGGGGTCGAAGAGCAGGCCCTCGCCGTCCCAGCGCAGCAGATAGCCGTTGTGGTTGCGGTGCCGGGTGGGCACCTGGCTGGCGGTGCCGAGGACGACCAGTTCGCGTACGGACAAGGTGCTGATCCGCTCCCGTGACCTCGCCGCGCCTTATCCGGGCGGCCAGTTGAGGCCGCGGCCGCCGAGCACGTGGGCGTGCGCGTGGAAGACGGTCTGGCCCGCGCCGGTGCCGGTGTTGAAGACGATGCGGTAGCCGGTGCCGTCGACCTTGTCCTCCTCGGCGACCTTGCGCGCCTCGCACAGCACGTCGGCGGCGACCTGCGGCTCGGCGGTGGCCAGGGACGCGGCGTCCGGGTGGTGGACCTTGGGGATCACCAGGACGTGGGTGGGCGCCTGGGGGTTGATGTCGCGGAAGGCGACGGTCGTGTCGGTCTCTCGGACGATCGTCGCGGGCACCTCGCCCGCCACGATCTTGCAGAACAGGCAGTCGGCCTGCGGTTCTCCCGCCACCGGGTGCGCTCCTCACGGATCGTCGGCTCGTACGACCTGATCGTACCGATCCGGGGCGCGACGGCGGTTACTGGCGTGCCGCGCGGTCGTCGTGGGCGTCCCCGTTGCCGTCCCCGTGGGCGTCCTTGCCGTCGTGCCACTTGCCGTCGTCCTGCCACTTGCCGTCGTCGTGGCCGTCGTCGCCGTGGTCGCCGTGGGCGTCGTTCTTGTCGCCGTCCGGGCAGTCGTCGTGGTTGCCGTCGTGCCACTTGCCGTCGTCCTGCCACTTACCGTCGTCGTGACGGTCGCCGTTCCCTCCGTTCCCGTCGTCGCTCCCACCGCCGCTGTTCCCGCTGTCGTCGCTGTTCCCACCGTCGTCGTCGTCGCTTCCGCCGCCCCCGCTGTTGTCCGGGTTGGCGGGGCTCGACGAGGCGTCGGACGCCGGGGCGTTGCAGTTGCCGATGGTGTTCGTACGGAAGATCACCCGGTTCCCGACCCGGGCGACCAGGCCGCTGCCCTCCACGCACCGGCCGCTGACCTCCCTGGTCACCAGTCCGCGGATGGTGATCCGCTCGCCACTGGCGGTCTGGCCCTGACAGTCGACCCGGGTGAGGCCGCCCGAGGTGTCCGGGCCGGTGTCGGCCGTTCCCCTGGGCTCCGGCGCGCCGCCGTTCGGCGCCGACGCCGTGCAGCTCAGCCACCGCACGTCGACCTTCTCCCACTCCAGCGCCCGGGTCCCCTGGCGGTCGGTGGTCACCGCTATCGCCGAGGTGTTGGAGTAGCCGGTCGGCTCGCACGCCGCCGTTCCGGCAGCCACCACCCCCGCGGCCCCCGCCGCTGCCAACGCCCGTAACCAACGGCCCCGCACGCGTCCCGTCATGCCCCGCAGCGTGCCACCGCCGCCGTACGGCCCGACAGGCCCGCTCCGGCCAACTCCGCGCGGCGCTCCCCCGCCCGCCCGGATCGTCACTAACCTGGGCCGTTCAGTACCAGGTTCCGCCACATACGGGAGCGACCCATCATGGCAACGACGCGCACGGCCAGGACCCACTGGGAAGGCAACCTGATGGAGGGCAAGGGCCAGGTCGCCCTGGACTCCTCCAAGGTCGGTACGTACGACGTGAGCTGGCCGGCCCGCGCCGAGGAGCCCGGCGGGAAGACCAGCCCCGAGGAGCTGATCGCCGCGGCCCACTCCTCCTGCTACTCCATGGCGTTCTCGCACGGCCTGGCAGGCCAGGGCTATACCGTCGAGACGGTCGACACCCGGGCCGACGTCACGTTCCAGCCGGGCGAGGGCATCACCGCCATCGCGCTGACCGTCAAGGCCCGCGTCCCCGGTCTCTCGGAGGCGGACTTCCAGGCCGCGGCCGAGGACGCCAAGAAGAACTGCCCCGTCAGCCAGGCTCTGGCGGGCGTCAAGAACATCACGCTCGACGCGACGCTGGTCTGACGCCCCGCACCGGCCGGTTCCGCGCTCCTCGCGCCGAACCGGCCCGCGGTCAGTTCCAGCGGCCCGTACGCCCCAGCAGCAGTGCCGTGGCGGCCGTGCCGGCCGTGGAGGTGCGCAGCACGCTCGCCCCCAGCCGGTACGGCTTCGCGCCGGCCGCCGCGAACAGCTCCAGCTCCTCGGGCGAGACGCCGCCCTCGGGGCCGACGACGAGCACGATGCCGCCGTCGGCGGGGAGTTCGGCGCGGGCGAGCGGCTCGCTGCCCTCCTCGTGCAGCACGGCGGCGAAGGCGGCGCCGGACAGCAGCTCGGCCACGTCCTTCGTCGACGCCGCCGCCGCGACCTCGGGGAACGTCAGCCTGCGCGCCTGCTTCCCGGCCTCGCGCGCCGTATTGCGCCACTTCGTCAGCGACTTGGCGCCCCGCTCGCCCTTCCACTGCGTCACACAACGCGACGCCTGCCACGGCACGATCGCGTCCACGCCGGTCTCGGTCATGGTCTCCACGGCCAGTTCGCCGCGGTCGCCCTTGGGCAGCGCCTGTACGACGGTGAGGCGCGGCCGCGGCGCCTCCTCGGTCCGTACGTCCGTCACCGCGACGTCGAGCCGGTCCTTGCCCTCGACCGCGGCGACCGTTCCGTAAGCGCCGGTGCCCGCGCCGTCCGTCAGCACGATCTCCTCGCCGGCGCGCAGCCGCCGCACCGACACCGCGTGCCGCCCTTCCGGGCCGTCCAGGGTCAGGGTCGCGCCGGGCGCGGCGCCGGCCAGCGAGTCGACGAGGAAGACCGGGGCGGTCACGAGGCACTCCCGAGGGGTCCGGTTCCGGCGGCGCCGGAGGGGTTCGACATGTCGCGTGCGGCGGCCAGTTCGGCCACCAGTACCTCCACCAGCTCGCCCGCGGGCAGCCGCCGGGCCAGCCGGTGGCCCTGGCCCGCCCACAGGCTCATGGCCTGCGGGTCGCCGGCCTTGGCGGCGGCCTTGCGTACCGGGGAGGTGAGGTAGTGGACGGCCGGGTAGGCGGCCGGGGCGTACGGGCCGTGCTCGCGCAGGAAACGGTTCACCAGGCCGCGGGCCGGGCGCCCGGAGAACGCCCGGGTCAGCTCCGTACGGGTGAACAGGGGGTCGGTCAGGGCCCGCTTGTGCAGCGGGTGGGCGCCGGACTCGGGACAGGCCAGGAAGGCCGTGCCGAGCTGGGCCGAGGCCGCGCCCGCCGCCAGTACGGCGGCGACCTGCGCGCCGCGCATCAGCCCGCCCGCGGCGATCACCGGCAGCCGGACGGCCTCGCGGACCTCGGCGATCAGCGTGAGCAGGCCGAAGCCCGCGCCGGTGCCGTCGCTGTGCGGGTCGTCGCGGTGCGTGCCCTGGTGGCCGCCCGCCTCTGTGCCCTGGACGCACACGGCATGTGCGCCCGCCTCCTGCGCGGCCCGCGCCTCGGCGGCCGTGGTGACGGTGACGACGGTGTACGTGCCGACCCGGTCGAGGGCCTGCAGCGTCTTGCGGCCGGGGCAGCCGAAGGTAAAGGAGACCACCGGCACGGGGTCCTCGCGCAGGACGGCGAGCTTGGCGTCGTACCCGTCGTCGGCGGAGCCCGCGGTGTCGCCGAGCTCCGTCTCGTACCAGGTGGCCTCGCCCGCGAGCTGTTCGCGGTAGACCTCGACGGCGGCCGCGTCGGCGAGCTCGGGCTGCGGCATGAAGAGGTTCACGCCGAAGGGGCGGTCGGTCAGCCCGCGCAGCTGCTTGATCTCCTGGTACATGCCGTCGGCCGTCTTGTATCCGGCCGCGAGGAAGCCCAGGCCGCCGGCCGTGCTGACGGCGGCGGCCAGCTCGGGACACGAGGCGCCACCCGCCATGGGGGCCTGCACGATCGGATGGCGGCACAGATCGGTCAGCGCGGTGGGCATGACCACATCGTGTCACGCGGCACGGCCGCCCCTTGAATCGGGGCGACCGTGCCGCGCAGTGCCTTCCCGGGGGACCACCCCGGCCCCCCGGCCTTACTGCCTACCGCCCGTTGAAGGCGTCTTTGAGGCGCGAGAACAGTCCCTGCTGGCCCGGCTGGAACTGCCCGGTGGGCCGCTCCTCGCCGCGCAGCTTGGCGAGCCGGGTCAGCAGCTCCTCCTGCTCGGCGTCGAGCTTGCCCGGGGTCTGGACCTCGACGTGGACGATCAGGTCGCCGCGACCGCCGCCGCGCAGGTGCGTGATGCCGCAGCCGTGCAGCGGGATCGACTGCCCGGACTGGGTGCCGGGCCGGATGTCGACGTCCCGTACCCCGTCCAGCGTCTCCAGCGGACACTTCGTGCCCAGCGCCGCCGCGGTCATCGGGATCGTGACCGTGCAGTGCAGGTCGTCGCCGCGCCGCTGGAAGACCGGGTGCGCGACCTCGTGGATCTCGACGTACAGGTCGCCGGCCGGGCCGCCGCCGGGGCCGACCTCGCCCTCGCCCGCGAGCTGGATGCGGGTGCCGTTGTCGACACCGGCCGGGATCTTGACCGTGAGCGTGCGGCGGGACCGGATGCGGCCGTCGCCCGCGCACTCGGGGCACGGGGTCGGCACGACCGTGCCGAAGCCCTGGCACTGCGGGCACGGCCGCGAGGTCATGACCTGGCCCAGGAAGGACCGGGTGACCTGCGAGACCTCGCCACGCCCGCGGCACATGTCACAGGTCTGCGCCGACGTGCCGGGCGCCGCGCCCTCGCCGGAGCAGGTCGTGCACACGACCGCCGTGTCGACCTGGATGTCCTTGGTCGTACCGAACGCGGCCTCGTGCAGCTCCACGTCCAGCCGGATCATGGCGTCCTGGCCGCGGCGGGTGCGCGAGCGCGGCCCGCGCTGCGACGCCGTGCCGAAGAACGCGTCCATGATGTCGGAGAAGTTGCCGAAGCCCGCGCCGAAGCCGGCACCGCCGGCGCCGCCGCCCTGGGACATCGGGTCGCCGCCGAGGTCGTAGACCTGCTTCTTCTGCGGGTCCGACAGCACCTCGTAAGCGGCGTTGATCTCCTTGAACCGCTCCTGGGTCTTGGGATCCGGGTTCACGTCCGGGTGCAGCTCGCGCGCCAGCCGCCGGAAAGCCTTCTTGATCTGGTCCTGCGAGGCGTCGCGGCTGACACCGAGGACCGCGTAGTAGTCCGTGGCCACTTACGACTCCGCCAGGATCTGTCCGACGTAACGTGCCACTGCGCGTACCGCTCCCATCGTTCCGGGGTAGTCCATGCGGGTCGGTCCGACCACGCCGAGTTTGGCGACTGCCTCGTCGCCCGAACCGTAGCCGACTGCGACGACCGATGTGGAAGTGAGGCCTTCGTGAGCGTTCTCGTGCCCGATGCGCACGGTCATGCTCGAATCCTTCGCCTCTCCCAGCAGCTTGAGCAGCACGACCTGCTCCTCAAGTGCCTCCAGCACCGGCCGGATCGTCAGCGGGAAATCATGTCCGAAGCGCGTGAGATTGGCGGTACCGCCGATCATCAGCCGCTCTTCGGTCTCCTCCACCAGAGTCTCCAGCAACACCGACAGCACTGTCGAGACCGTGCCCCGGTCCTCCGCCTCGAAGGACTCGGGAAGGTCCTGCACCAGCTGCGGGACGTCGGTGAAGCGGCGGCCCACGACCCGGCTGTTCAGCCGGGCCCGCAGGTCCGCCAGGGACGTTTCGCCGAACGGCGCCGGGCAGTCGATCATGCGCTGCTCGACCCGTCCGGTGTCCGTGATCAGGACGAGCATCAGCCGGGCCGGGGCCAGCGACAGCAGCTCGACGTGCCGGACGGTGGACCGGGTCAGCGAGGGGTACTGGACCACCGCGACCTGCCGGGTCAGCTGCGCGAGCAGCCGTACCGTACGGGCCACGACGTCGTCGAGGTCCACCGCGCTGTCGAGGAAGCTGTGGATCGCCCGGCGTTCCGGGACGGAGAGCGGCTTGACGGCCGCCAGCTTGTCGACGAAGAGGCGGTAGCCCTTGTCGGTGGGGATACGGCCCGCGCTCGTGTGAGGCTGGGCGATGAAACCCTCGTCCTCCAGCGCGGCCATGTCGTTGCGGACCGTGGCCGGCGAGACGCCGAGCCGGTGGCGCTCCGTGAGCGCCTTGGAGCCGACGGGCTCCTCGGTGCCCACGTAGTCCTGGACGATGGCACGCAGCACTTCGAGTCTGCGTTCGCTGAGCATCGCGTACACCTCCAGTCCCGCGCTCTCCCCTGGCCTCTGTGGCCGCCTGCCCGGCCGGGGTCCGGCCGGCTGTCCCTGGCACTCGACCGGTCCGAGTGCCAAACCCTGAACCAGTGTACGGCCGGGTAGCACGGCCAGGGCAAGGCCGGGCACCGCGGCACGCGGCCCGGCGGGCCACCGTATCGCGCCGCGGCGGCTCCGTGTCCCCCGGATACGCCCAGGTCAGCCGGTCGGCCGCGGGCGATTTCGCGCTATACGGGCTAGCGTCGCGGTATGCGCACGAGTTGGGAAGAGGCAGGGTGGGAGCGGCTCGCCGACGGGGTCGCCAGGCGCCGGCTGCCGCACTGGGACGCCACGGTCGGCGTCGTGGCCGGTACCACCGGCGTCCTCCTGGTCGATACCGGGTCCGGGCTGGCCGAGGGCGCCGAGCTGCGCCGCCAGGTCCGTGGCGTACTGGGCCGTGAGGTGACCCATATCGCACTCACCCACCCGCACTTCGATCATGTACTGGGCACGGCGGCGTTCGCGGGTGTGACGGTCTTCGGCGCGACCGGCATGGGCGAGCTGCTGCGCCGCGAGCCGGAGGCGCTGCTCGCCGACGCGGTACGGAACGGGGCCGACCCGGACGCGGCGGCCGAGGCGGTGGACACCCTCGTGGTCCCGCAGCACGCGGTCTGCGGCGAACGCACGCTGGACCTGGGCGACCGGCACGTCCTGCTGGCGAACGTGGGTCCCGGGCACAGCGCGCACGACCTGGCGGTGTGCGTGCAGGGCACCTCGGGCGGGCCCGAGGTGGTGTTCTGCGGCGATCTCGTCGAGGAGTCGGGCGAGCCGCAGGCCGGGCCCGACGCGCTCCCCGCCTGCTGGCCGGCCGCGCTGGACCGGCTCCTCTCCCTCGGCGGCGAGGACGCCCGCTACGTCCCGGGCCACGGCGCCGTCGTGGATGCCCGCTTCGTCCGCACCCAGCGCGAGGGGCTGGCCCGCCGCTTCGGCGTGTCGCCCGGGTAGCCCGCACGGGCGACACGCCGCCCGCATATCGTCTGTCGAATGCGCAGCAGACAGTACGGTCCCGACCTCACGCCGCCGTGGAAGAAGCAGCAGCCCGCCCCCGAGGTCCCGGCCGACACCGACCTGGTCGTCGAGGAGATCACCACCGGCTACTGCGGTGCCGTCGTCCGCTGCGAGAAGACGGCCGAGGGGCCGACCGTCACCCTGGAGGACCGCTTCGGCAAACACCGGGTCTTCCCGATGACGCCCCGCGGCTTCCTCCTGGAGGGCAAGGTCGTCACGCTCGTCCGCCCCTCAGCGCAGCCCGCACAGCAGGGCCCGCGCCGCACCGCCTCCGGCTCCCTCGCCGTCCCCGGCGCCCGCGCCCGCGTCGCCCGCGCCGGGCGCATCTACGTGGAGGGCCGCCACGACGCCGAGCTGGTCGAACGCGTCTGGGGCGACGACCTCCGCATCGAGGGCGTGGTGGTGGAGTACTTGGAGGGCATCGACGACCTCCCCACGATCGTCCGCTCCTTCTCCCCCGGCCCCGACGCCCGCCTCGGCGTCCTCGTCGACCACCTCGTCCCCGGCTCCAAGGAGTCCCGCATCGCGGCCTCGGTCACGGACGCGAACGTCCTGATCGTCGGCCACCCGTACATCGACGTCTGGGAAGCGGTGAAGCCGTCCGCGGTGGGCATCCCCGCCTGGCCGTCCGTCCCCCACGGCCAGGACTGGAAGACAGGCATCTGCCGGGCACTCCGCTGGCCGGAGAACACGGGCGCCGCCTGGCAGCGAATCCTCGGCTCGGTCCGCTCGTACAAGGACCTTGAGCCGGCGCTGCTGGGGCGGGTGGAGGAGCTGATCGACTTTGTCACCGCATGAATCAGGCTGAATCCAGCCCGCCCGGCGTTTGAGGGCACGACCTCGCCGGGACGGCGGGTCAGTCCACCAGGTCCCGCACCACCGCGTCCGCCAGCAACCGGCCCCGGAGCGTCAGCACCGCTCGCCCCGCCTCGTACGGCGCTGCCTCCAGCAGCCCGTCCGTCAGGGCGCGTTCCGCCGCCTTCGCGCCCGCCGGGGCGAGGAGGTCCAGGGGGCAGCCCGCCGCGAGGCGCAGTTCCAGGAGGATGCGTTCCACGCGGCGGTCCTCGGGCGCGAGGAGTTCGCGGCCCGCGCCCGGGGAGCGGCCGTCGTTCAGCGCCTGCGCGTACGCGCCGGGGTGCTTCGCGTTCCACCAGCGGACGCCGCCGACGTGGCTGTGGGCGCCGGGGCCCGCGCCCCACCAGTCGGCGCCGGTCCAGTACAGCTCGTTGTGGCGGCAGCGGGCTGCGGGCGTGGTGGCCCAGTTGGAGACCTCGTACCAGGTGAAGCCCGCGGCGGTGAGGGTGTCCTCGGCGATGAGGTAGCGGTCGGCGTGCTCGTCGTCGTCGGTCATCGGGACCTCGCCGCGGCGGATGCGGCGGGCGAGCTGGGTGCCTTCCTCAACGATCAGCGCGTACGCGGAGACGTGGTCGGGGCCGGCGCCGATCGCGGCGTCGAGGGATGCCTTCCAGTCGTCGTCCGTTTCGCCGGGCGTGCCGTAGATCAGGTCGAGGTTGACGTGGTCGAAGCCGGCGGCGCGGGCCTCGGCGACGCAGGCTTCGGGGCGGCCGGGGGTGTGCGTACGGTCGAGGATCTTCAGGACGTGCTGCCGGGCGCTCTGCATGCCGAAGGAGACCCGGTTGAAGCCGCCGGCGCGGAGTTCCTCCAGGTAGCGGGGGTCGACGGACTCCGGATTCGCCTCGGTGGTGATCTCCGCGCCGGGCGCGAGGCCGAATTCGTCGCGGATCGCGGCGAGCATGCGGGAGAGGTCGGCGGCCGGGAGGAGGGTCGGCGTGCCGCCGCCGACGAAGACCGTCTCGACCGGCCGCGGGTCGTCGCCCATGATCTTGCGGGCGAGCCGGATCTCCTCGACGACCGTGGCGGCGTAGTTCTCGCGGGAGGCGAGCGCGCCGCCGGAGCCGCGCAGCTCGCTCGCGGTGTAGGTGTTGAAGTCGCAGTATCCGCAGCGGGTCGCGCAGTACGGCACGTGCAGATAGAACCCGAGCGGCCGCTCGCCCGCTCCGTCCAGGGCGGAGGCGGGCAGCGCCCCGTCCTCGGGCATGGGCTCACCGTCGGGGAGTGCAGAAGGCATACCGCCATTGTCCGGCACGCGGGGAGTGATCCCCTCCGCCGGCCGCTCCTGCCCCCTCTACCCCCCTCTACAAGGCCACCGCCTGCAGCACCAGCAGCGCCAGGTCGTCGTCCGGCGGGGCCGGGTCGAAGGCGTGCACGCGGCGCCGGAGGTGCTCGGCGACGCCGTCGGCGCCCAGGCCCGCGCACTCGGCGAGGGCCTGCGCGAGGCCGTCCTCGTCGTCGAAGAGCCGGCGGCCCGAGCGGCGCTCGGTCACGCCGTCGGTGACGCACAGCAGCGTCTCGCCGGGCAGGAGGTCGAAGGACTCGCTCTCGTACTCGGTCTCCTCCATGACGCCGAGCAGCATCTGGGGCGCGGCGACCGCCCGCACCGTGCCGTCCGTGCCGAGCACCAGCGGCAGCGGGTGCCCGGCGCTGGCCAGCGTGCAGCGGGCGCCACCGGTGCCGCCCGCGTACGGGACGATCTCGCCGTACAGGAGGGAGAGGAACCGCGCCTGCTCGCTCTCCTCGCGGTAACCGGGCTGGAGCTCCGCCTCGGAGCCGGCCGCCACCACCGCGGCGGCCACCGCGGCGACGGAGTCGGCCGCCTCCCGCGCGACCGTGCGGTTCAGCCGGTCCAGTACGTCGCCGACGCCGTACCCCTCGCGGGCCAGCAGCCGCAGCACCGGGCGGGCCAGACCCGTGACGGCCGCGGCCTCCGGGCCGCTGCCGCAGACGTCGCCGAGCATGAAGCACCAGCGGCCCTCGCCCGCCTGGAAGAGGTCCCAGAAGTCGCCGCCCGCCCAGGCGCCCTCGCGCGGCTCGTACACCACGGCCGAGGCCACGCCCGGTACGTCGGGGCGCCGGCCGGGCAGGAGCCGGCGCTGCAGCACCCGGCTGATGCGTTCCTGGCGGCTGTAGGCGTCCGCGGTGGCGATGGCCCGGGCCACCCGCCCCGCCAGGTCCTCGATGAGCGAGACGACCTCGTCGGGGAAGCGGAGCAGTCCGGCCCTGCCTATCAGGAGCGTGCCGTGCCGGCGCACGCCGGAGATCAGCGGGCAGGCCAGGGCCGCGCCGCCGGGGCCGAAGCCGCTGGGCTCGCCGGGCCACGGCCAGGGTCCCGCGCCGATGGGGTGGCCGTCGCCGCCGCGGCCGGTCAGTACCGGCGGGTCCTTCTCCAGCAGCTCGCGCAGCCCGTCGATGCGGCTCTCCGTGGCGTGCCAGACGCGGGCCAGCCGGGACGCCCCGAAGTCCTTGCCGTCGTCCAGCCACACCGCGCACCAGTCGGCCATCCGCGGCACGATCAGCTGCGCGACCAGCGCGGCTACCTGGTCCGCGTCCAGCTGCCCGCTGAGCAGGTCGGACGCCTCGGCGAGGAAGGACAGCGCGCCGTGGTGGATCCGCTCCACCTCGCAGCGGCGCAGCGCGGCCCGCTGCGGCCCGGGCGGCATCAGCTCGGTGGCCGGCGGCCCGCCCGGCCCCCTGCGGTCCGCGTGGAAGATCTCCGCCGGCGGTCCGTACGCCGGCTCCGGCGCGTCCGCCGCCACCCGGAACCACACGGTCTTCAGGGTGCGCCGGTACGTGATGCCCCAGGAGTCCGCGATCGCGCCGACCAGCTGCAGGCCGCGGCCCGCGCCCTCGGCCGTCACGGCGTCGTGGCGGCCGCGCACCGGGCGGGCCGGGTGGTGGTCGGAGACCTCCACGGTCACGGCGGTGTGCGGGCCGTCCCCGTGCAGCCGGCACAGCAGCTCGACGGCGGTGCCGGCGTGCACGACGGCGTTGGTGACCAGCTCGCTGACGAGCAGTTCGGTCTCGTCGGCGACGCGCGTGGTGAGGTACTCGGCGCCGGGCAGCCCGCGGCTGATCCAGTCGGCGAGCGTCGTGCGGACGAACTGCCGGGCGGCGCCGGCGGCGATGGGCGAGCCGGGCAGTCCGACGGCGCGGAAACCGTCGGTTCCGTATGCACCGTCGGCGGGTTGTGATCCGTCGGCCGGGCGGCCGTCGGCGGGCGGGCCGCTGTCCTGGGTGGGGACGGCGGCGGGCCGGACCGTGGCCGGCCTGCGCACCACGTCGTTTTCCGACGGAGTTGTCGTCCTCATTGAGCACTCCCGAGCAGTTCCGCAATCGCGCCGAATGCGCCATCGCCAGAGTGACAGACTGAGCTCACCCATTCGCACCGAGTTACTGAAGTGGGTCACTATGTCGGTCGATTCGGCAGTGCGCGGCGATACGCGGGAGACGGATTCCGGCTGGGTGCGGGCGGCTGATCTGAAGCCGCTGCTCACCGCACTCGCCTCGATGTCCTCGGGCGACTTCCGCACGCGGCTCCCCGTGGCGTACGACGGCGTCCTCGCCGATCTGCACGGCGCCTTCAACGACATCGCCACACGGACGCAGCACCACTCCGACGAGCTGGTGCGGCTGCGCTCCGAGCTGATCCGGCAGGGCCGGCTGGACGAGCGGATGACTGCCAGCCCCGGCCAGGGCACGTGGGCCTCCTCGGTGCTCGCGGCCAACGACATCATCGAGGCGCTGGTGGTCCCGGCGGCCCAGGCGACGAAGGTGCTGAACGCCGTGGCGGGCGGCGATCTGACCCAGCGCGTGGAGCTGCACGACGGGCACCGCAGGCTGCGCGGCGACCGCCGCGGGCTGGGCCGCGCGGTGAATTCGATGGTCGACCAGCTCTCGCTGTTCACCGGCGAGGTCACGCGGGTGGCCCGCGAGTCGGGCAACGAAGGACGGCTCGGCGGCCGGGCCAAGGTCGCGGGGCTGTCCGGGAGTTGGCGGGACGTGACGGAGGCGGTCAACACGATGGCCGCCCGGCTGACCGCGCAGGTGCGGGACATCGCGGCGGTGACGACGGCGGTGGCGCGCGGCGATCTGACGCGTCAGGTGACGGTGGAGGCGACCGGCGAGCTGCTGGAGCTGAAGCTGACGGTCAACACGATGGTCGATCAGCTCTCCGCGTTCGCCGACGAGGTCACCCGGGTCGCCAGGGAAGTCGGTACGGAGGGGCGGCTCGGCGGCCGGGCGCAGGTGCCCGGCGTCTCCGGGGTCTGGAAGGACCTCACCGACAACGTCAACTTCATGGCCTCCAACCTCACCTCACAGGTGCGCAACATCGCCCAGGTCACCACCGCGGTGGCCAACGGCGACCTCAGCCAGAAGATCACGGTCGACGCCCGCGGCGAGATCCTGGAGCTCAAGGAGACCGTGAACACCATGGTCGACCAGCTCTCCGCGTTCGCCGACGAGGTGACCCGGGTCGCGCGGGAGGTCGGCACGGACGGGCGGCTCGGCGGCCGGGCGCAGGTGCGCGGGGTGTCGGGGATGTGGAAGGACCTCACCGACAGCGTCAACTTCATGGCGGACAACCTCACCACGCAGGTGCGCAACATCGCCCTCGTGGCGACCGCGGTGAAGGAGGGCGACCTCGGCAGGAAGATCACGGTCCAGGCCAAGGGCGAGATCCTGGAGCTGAAGACGACGATCAACACGATGGTCGACCAGCTCTCCGCGTTCGCCGACGAGGTCACCCGGGTCGCCAGGGAAGTCGGTACGGAGGGCAACCTCGGCGGCCAGGCCCAGGTCCGCGGCGTCTCCGGGGTCTGGAAGGACCTCACCGACAACGTCAACTTCATGGCCTCCAACCTCACCTCACAGGTACGCAACATCGCCCAGGTCACCACCGCGGTCGCCGACGGCGACCTGTCGAAGAAGATCTCGGTGGCGGCGCGCGGCGAGATCCTGGAGGTGAAGGAGACCGTCAACGGCATGGTCGACCAGCTGCGGGCCTTCGCCGACGAGGTGACCCGGGTGGCCAGGGAAGTCGGTACGGAGGGCGACCTCGGCGGCCGGGCCCAGGTGCGCGGCGCGTCGGGGGTCTGGAAGGACCTCACCGACAACGTCAACTTCATGGCGTCGAACCTCACGACGCAGGTGCGCAACATCGCCCTGGTCGCGACCGCCGTCGCGCAGGGCGACCTGTCGCAGAAGATCGACGTGGACGCGCGCGGCGAGATCCTGGAGCTGAAGACCACCCTCAACACGATGGTGGACACGCTCTCCTCGTTCGCCTCCGAGGTGACCCGGGTGGCCCGCGAGGTCGGCAGCGAGGGCCAGCTGGGCGGCCAGGCCCGCGTCGAGGGCGTCTACGGCACCTGGAAGTCCCTGACGACCAGCGTGAACGAGCTCGCGTCGAACCTCACCACGCAGGTCCGGGCGATCGCCGAGGTGACCAGCGCGGTGGCCTCCGGCGACATGACGCGCAATGTCACGGTCGAGGCCCGCGGCGAGGTAGACGAGCTGAAGAACAACATCAACATGATGGTCTCCAACCTCCGCGAGACCACCCGGGCCAAGGACTGGCTGGACGCCAACCTCGCCCGGCTGGCGGGCCTGATGCAGGGCCACCGCGACCTGGTCGAGGTCGCCGACCTGATCCTGCGCGAGCTGACGCCGCTGGTGAACGCCCAGTACGGCGCCTTCTTCCTGGCCAGCGCCGAAACCGACGAGCTGCGCCTGGACTTCATCGCGGGATACGGCTCCGCACACGACGCCAGCATCGACACCCCCGGCTCGCACGGCCACGGACTGGTCCGCCAGTCGGCCATCGAGAAGAAGCGCATCCTGATGGAGGAGGTGCCGCCCGACTACATCAAGGTCGACTCCGGGCTCGGCGAGGCGGCCCCGAACACCGTCGCGATCATCCCCGTGCTCTTCGAGGACCAGATCCTCGGCGTGATCGAGCTGGCGTCCTTCTCCCGCTTCTCCGACGTCCACCTCGCCTTCTTCGACCAGTTCGTGAACACCATCGGCGTCGCCATCAACACCATCGTCGCCAACTCCCGTACGGAGTCGCTGCTGAGCGAGTCCCAGCGGCTGGCCCGCCAGCTCCAGGAGCGCACGGGCGAGCTGCAGCGCCGCCAGGCCGAGCTGCAGCGCTCCAACGCCGCGCTGGAGGAGAAGGCCGCGCTGCTGGCCAGCTCCTCGCGGTACAAGACGGAGTTCCTGGCGAACATGTCGCACGAGCTGCGCAATCCGCTGAACTCCCTGCTGATCCTCGCCCAGATGCTCATCGACAACGAGCACGGCCACCTCAGCCGGCACGAGGTGGAGAGCGCGGCGATGATCCACCGCTCCGGCTCCGAACTGCTCCAGTTGATCAACGACATCCTCGACCTGTCCAAGATCGAAGCCGGCCGGATGGATGTCTTTCCGTCCCGGGTACCGCTGATCAAGCTGCTGAACTACGTCCACGACACCTTCCGCCCGCTGACGCTGGACCGCGGCCTGGCCTTCGAGGTCTCGGTGACCGACGCGGTGCCCAAGGAGCTGTACAGCGACGAGAAGCGGATCAAGCAGGTGCTGCGGAATCTTCTTTCCAACGCCCTGAAGTTCACCTCCAAGGGCAAGATCGTCCTGCATGTGGACCTGGCGGAGGACGGCTCCGTCGCCTTCACCGTCACCGACACCGGCATCGGCATCGCGTCCGAGAAGCTGCCGGTCATCTTCGAGGCGTTCCAGCAGGCGGACGGCACGACCAACCGGAAGTACGGCGGTACGGGCCTCGGCCTGTCCATCAGCCGGGAGATCGCGGGCCTGCTCGGCGGCGTGCTCACGGCGGAGAGCGAGCCCGGCGCCGGCTCCACCTTCGCCTTCCGCATCCCCGTCAGGTGCCACAGCACGGCGGAGCCCGCCGAGCAGCCGCTCGACGACGGCGAAGCGGACGCCGACGAGGACGAGGCCCCCACCGCGCCTGCGGAGCTCACCCGGCCATCGGTCCCCGCGCCCGCCGCGCCCCCGGAGGAGACCCCCTGGCCCGCCGTGTCCAATGTGGAGCAGTGGGCCAAGGGCGCCACCGGCGAGCTGCTCTCGGGCGCCCAGGCCCTGGTCGTCGACGACGACATCCGCAACGCCTTCGCGCTGACGAACGTCCTCAGCCGGGTCGGTATGCAGGTGCTCTACGCCGAGCACGGCCGCGAGGCCATAGAGATGCTCGGCAAGAACCCGGGCATCGACTTCGTCCTGATGGACATCATGATGCCGGAGATGGACGGGTACGAAACGATCCGCGCCATCCGCCGCACCCCCCGGTACGCCGATCTGCCGGTCGTCGTCCTGACGGCCAAGGCCATGCCGGGCGACCGCGAGAAATCCCTGGAGACCGGCGCCAACGACTACCTCCCCAAACCGCTGGACGTGGACCGGCTGCTGAACGTCGCGGTCGATCTGCTCGCCAAGTACCGCGCCCCCGCCTCCGCTCCCGACGGCGGCGCGCCGGCCGGCCAAGGACACGAAGACGACGCAGAGCACGACGAGACCGGCCGAGCCGGCAATTCGTAGGGGCACACCAGTTCAGAGGCCACTCATGACCCACGCCACCCGCACCGACAGCGACGACCGGGCAGGAATCCTCCTCGTCGACGACATGGAGGAGAACCTCGCCGCGCTGGAAGCCGTCCTGCGCTCACTCGGCGAACCGCTCGTCCGCGCGCGGTCGGGCGAGGAAGCGATGAAGGCGCTGCTCCGCCAGGAGTTCGCGGTGGTCCTGCTGGACATCCTGATGCCCGGCATGGACGGCTTCGAGACCGCGAGCAACATCAAGCGGCTCGACCAGGCGAAACACATCCCGATCATCTTCCTGACCGGCACGGACGCCGACTCCGGCTATGCCTTCCGCGGCTACTCCACGGGCGCCGCCGACTATCTCACCAAGCCCTTCGACCCCTGGGTGCTGCGCGCCAAGGTCAAGGTCTTCCTGGAACTGCACCAGAAGAACCGCCAGTTGCGCCGGCTGCGGCAGCAGGACCGGGACCGCATCGACGAGCTGGCGGACCGTATCGCCGCCATGGAGCAGACATTGGCGGTCATGGAGCAGACACTGACCGCCGGCGCCCCTCTCGAAGCGGGCGAACTGCGCGCGGGAATGGCCGCGTTGGAGGAGACCGTACGGGCGCTGCGCCACGGCCGCGCCTGACACCCGCCGGGTCCGTACGCCGCGTACGTCCCATACGTCTCCGTACGTTGCTGTACGGACCCGGCGGCCGGTGTCAGGACTCGCGGGTCCCCGCGTACATGTCGTCCAGCAGGTCCTTGAAGGTGCGCTCGACGACCGGGCGCTTCACCTTCAGGCTGGGCGTGACCTCGCCGTGCTCGATGTCCAGGTCACGGGGCAGGATGCGGAACTTGCGGATCTGCTGCCAGCGCTGCAGGCCCTCGTTGACCCGCTCGACGTATCCGTCGATCAGCACGCGTACCTGCTCGGTGGCGACCACCGCGGCGTAGTCCTTGCCCGCCAGGCCGTGCTCCTTGGCCCAGGTCAGGATGGTCGGCTCGTCCAGCGCGATCAGCGCCGTGCAGAAGTTCCGGTTGGCGCCGTGCACGAGGACGTTGGAGACGAACGGGCAGACCGCCTTGAACTGGCCCTCGACCTCGGCGGGCGCGATGTACTTGCCGCCCGAGGTCTTGATCAGGTCCTTCTTGCGGTCGGTGATCCGCAGATAGCCGTCGGCGGACAGCTCGCCGATGTCGCCGGTGTGGAACCAGCCGTCGGACTCCAGCACCTCGGCCGTCTTCTCCGGCAGCCCGTGGTACCCCTGCATGATGCCGGGGCCGCGCAGCAGGATCTCCCCGTCCTCGGCGATGCGCACCTCCGTGCCGGGCAGCGGCTTGCCGACCGTGCCGGTGCGGTACGCCTCCCCCGGGTTCACGAAGCTGGCCGCGCTGGACTCGGTCAGGCCGTAGCCCTCCAGGATGTGGATGCCGGCGCCGGCGAAGAAGTAACCGATGTCGGGGGCGAGCGCCGCCGAGCCGGAGACCGCGGCGCGCAGCCGCCCGCCGAACGCCTCGCGCAGCTTGGCGTACACCAGCGCGTCGGCGACCTTGTGCTTGGCGGCGAGCCCGAACGGCACCGAGGCCGTGCCGGTCCGCCGGAAGTTGTCCTGCGAGACCTTGGCGTACTCGCGGGCGACGTCGGCCGCCCACTGGAAGATCTTGTACTTCGCCCCGCCGCCCTCGCGGGCCTTGGCGGCGACGCCGTTGTAGACCTTCTCGAAGATCCGCGGCACGGCGGCCATGTACGTCGGGCGCACGACCGGCAGATTCTCGATGATCTTGTCGACCCGGCCGTCCACGGCGATGACGTGGCCCTGGGCGATCTGGCCGGCGGTGAGCACCTTGCCGAAGACGTGCGCCAGCGGCAGCCAGAGGTACTGCACGTCCTCCTCGTTCACCAGCCCGGTGGCCTGGATCGCGCGGGCCATGTACGCCCAGCAGTCGTGCGGCAGCCGGACGCCCTTGGGCCGGCCCGTCGTGCCGGAGGTGTAGATCAGCGTGGCCAGCTGGTCGGCGCGGAGCGCGGCGACCCGCTCCTTCACGCAGCTGGGGTGCTTCTCCAGATACGCGGCTCCGCGCTTCTCCAGCTCGGCGAGCGAGAGCACCCAGCCCTCGGGGTCGCCCTCGGCCGGCACCGCGCCGGCCTCGTCGATGACGATGACGTGCGCGAGGTCGGGCAGGTCGGCGCGGCACTCGCGGGCCTTGACCAGCTGCCCGGCGTCCTCGGCGATCATCACCCGGCTGCCGGAGTCGGCGAGGATGTACGCCGTCTCGTCCGCGTTCGTGCTGGGGTACACGGTCGTGGTGGCCGCGCCCGAGCACAGCACGCCGAGGTCGGCGAGGATCCATTCCACCCGCGTACTGGAGGCCAGCGCCACCCGCTCCTCGGGGGCCACGCCCAGCTCGATGAGGCCCGCGGCGGTGGCGTACACCCGCTGGGCGGCATCTGCCCAGGTCAGCGTCTTCCAGTCGTCCGGGCCCTGGCCCGAGGCGGGCGGCACCGGATACCGGTACGCCTCCCCTTCGGGGGTTGCCGCGACCCGCTCCAGGAAGAGCGTCGCCACGGAAGGTGGCCGGTTCTCGATCAACGACTGGCTGTCCGTCACGTCTTCCTCCGGGGCCCGCTTCATTGCTGGTGACTCGCGAGTAACCTTCGAGCAGGATCAGACTAGAACGCGTGGCGCTCCCACGTAAGGGCCTTCCTCACACTCGTTCACCTTGTGACCGATCGGTGTGCGCGGGGCTCCCGCCGCGCGTCCGCGCGTGGTCCTCAGAAGCCCGTCTTCCCCCGCGCGGGGCGCCCGAACCGCGCTCCGGCGGCGGCTGCGCCGGGCTCCGGCCGCGGCGGCGCCGGTACGCGAAAGGCGCCCGTTCCCGGCTGGGAACGGACGCCCGGCGTCGCTCGACGGCGCCCGCCGCCCTCGCGACGGTCACCGTCCGGCGTTACTTCTTGCTCTTGGAGTCACCATCGGAGTCCGAGGACAGGACGGCGATGAAGGCTTCTTGCGGAACCTCCACACTTCCCACCATCTTCATCCGCTTCTTGCCTTCCTTCTGCTTCTCCAGCAGCTTCCGCTTACGGGAGATGTCACCGCCGTAGCACTTGGCGAGGACGTCCTTGCGGATGGCGCGGATGGTCTCGCGGGCGATCACCCGGCTGCCGATGGCCGCCTGGACCGGCACCTCGAACGCCTGCCGCGGGATCAGCTCGCGCAGCTTGGCGACGAGCCGGACGCCGTACGCGTACGCCTTGTCCTTGTGGCAGATCGCGGAGAACGCGTCGACCTGGTCGCCGTGCAGCAGGATGTCGACCTTGACCAGGTCGGCGGTCTGCTCACCGGTGGGCTCGTAGTCCAGCGACGCGTATCCCCGCGTTTTGGACTTCAGCTGGTCGAAGAAGTCGAAGACGACCTCGGCGAGCGGCAGCGTGTACCGGATCTCCACCCGGTCCTCGGAGAGGTAGTCCATGCCGAGCAGATTGCCGCGGCGGTTCTGGCAGAGCTCCATGACCGCGCCGATGAAGTCGCTCGGCGTGAGGATCGTGGCCCGTACGACCGGCTCCTGCACCTCGGCGATCTTGCCGGTGGGGAACTCGCTGGGGTTGGTCACCTCGTGCTCGGTGCCGTCCTCCATGGTCACGTTGTAGATCACGTTCGGCGCGGTCGCGATGAGCTCCAGCCCGAACTCGCGCTCCAGCCGCTCCCGGATGACCTCCAGGTGCAGCAGGCCGAGGAAGCCCACGCGGAAGCCGAAGCCGAGCGCCGCCGAGGTCTCCGGCTCGTACACCAGCGCCGCGTCGTTCAGCTGCAGCTTGTCCAGCGCCTCGCGCAGCTCCGGGTAGTCCGAGCCGTCCAGCGGGTACAGCCCGGAGAACACCATGGGCTTCGGGTCCTTGTACCCGCCCAGCGCCTCCGTCGCGCCCTTGCTGAGCTGGGTGATCGTGTCACCGACCTTGGACTGCCGGACGTCCTTCACACCGGTGATCAGGTAACCGACCTCGCCGACGGACAGCCCGTCCGCGACCGTCATCTCCGGCGAGTTCGTCCCGATCTCCAGCAGCTCGTGCGCGGCGCCGGTCGACATCATCCTGATGCGCTCGCGCTTGCTGAGCGTGCCGTCGACGACCTTCACGTACGTGACGACGCCGCGGTACGCGTCGTACACCGAGTCGAAGATCATCGCGCGGGCGGGCGCGTCCTTCACACCGACCGGCGGCGGCACGACCCGCACGACCTTGTCCAGCAGCTCGTCCACGCCCACGCCGGTCTTCGCGGAGACCTTCAGCACGTCCTCGGGCTCGCAGCCGACGAGGTTCGCCAGCTCCGCCGCGAACTTCTCCGGCTGCGCGGCCGGCAGGTCGATCTTGTTGAGCACCGGGATGATCTGCAGATCGTGCTCCATCGCCAGGTACAGATTGGCGAGCGTCTGCGCCTCGATGCCCTGAGCGGCGTCGACGAGCAGGATGCAGCCCTCGCACGCGGCGAGCGAGCGCGACACCTCATACGTGAAGTCGACGTGCCCCGGCGTGTCGATCATGTTGAGGATGTGGGTGTTGCCCGGCTCGCCGGTGGGGGCCCAGGGCAGGCGGACCGCCTGCGACTTGATCGTGATGCCCCGCTCCCGCTCGATGTCCATGCGGTCGAGGTACTGCGCGCGCATCTGCCTCTGCTCCACGACTCCCGTCAGCTGGAGCATCCGGTCGGCAAGCGTCGACTTGCCGTGGTCGATGTGCGCGATGATGCAAAAGTTACGGAGGAGAGCCGGGTCGGTACGGCTCGGCTCCGGCACGTTCGTAGGGGTCGCGGGCACGCAGAGGTCCATTCAGAGAATGCTGGGTCAGAGGATGCGGGGTCGGTGTGCGGTGATGCGGTGGGCGGGGCTCGGCTGTTTCGTCCTCCCTATCGTCCCATGAGCCGCGGCCCCAAACTCTTCGGGAGGCGCGGGGCGGGGGACGGGGTGGTTCCGGGGGTGGCGGGGTGCGGTCCCGGTCGTGGCGGGGGCGCGGGCCGGTCATGGTGAGGGCGCGGCTCGGTCATGGTGGTGGTGCGGTCCGTTTTTGGGTGGGCGTTCCCCCTGCTGGTAGCCTGGTCCACTGTGTTTCGTGCGCTCTCGTGTACGCGACACGCAGAAAGCCCGGAGCCGGTCGGGATCTTCCTCGGCCACCCGGAATCCAACGAACCTGAAAAGGCTCTTTCGTGGCGAACATCAAGTCCCAGATGAAGCGGATCAAGACCAACGAGAAGGCCCGGCAGCGCAACAAGGCTGTCAAGTCGACTCTGAAGACCGCGATCCGTCGCACCCGCGAGGCCGTGGAGGCCGGTGACCTGCAGAAGGCCACCACCGCCCAGGCCGAGGCGGGCAAGAAGCTCGACAAGGCCGTCAGCAAGGGCGTCATCCACAAGAACGCCGCCGCCAACAAGAAGTCGGCGCTGGCGAAGAAGGTCGCGTCCCTCAAGGGCTGACCTTCTGACGCTTCGCGGATGACCTCCCCGGAGGTCTCGCGGCCGCCGTCACGGGTCACGACCTGTACGGCAGTCATCACGCTTCATCGCCGGTGAGGACCCAGCGGCCCCTCTCTCCGCTCCTCCCCGGCCCCCGCGCCGCACGCGGCCTGCGTTCGCCACGCGGGTGCGGCGCACCCAGCTCCACACCGAGGACCCCGCTTCCGCCCTTCCCCAGGGCGGGGGCGGGGTCTTCGTCTTGCGGGGGGTGAGGTCTTCGTCTTGCCAAAGGTCCCCTACGCGCTGACCCACCCACCCTCGTCCACTCGAGCGGGGCAGCGATGGCTGATTCCCGTCGGCTACGCTGCCGCTCATGTCCAACTCGGGGGAACAGCCCAATCCGTATGCCCAGCAGCCCCACCAGCCACAACAGGGGCCACCGCCTCCGCCGCCGGCTCCGGCGGCTCCGGCGGCTCCGGCGGGGCCGCAGCCGGGCAATCCGTACGGTCAGGTGCCCCAGCAGCAGAACCCGTACGCCCAGCCACCGGCCGGCTACGGCTACCCGGCGGCCGCGCCGCACGGCGCACCGACCATGCCGAGTGCCGGCCCCGCCGGCTACGGCGTCGGTCCGGGCGGCCCCGATGGGACCGGTGGGACCGGTGGCGGCAAGGGTCTGCCCGCCTGGCTGTGGGCCGTCGGCGGAGCCGTGGTCGCCTCGGCCGTCTGGGCCGGCGTGCTCTTCGCGACCGGGGGCCTCGGCGGCCTCGGCGGCGAGCCAAGCCCCGACCTGCGCGGCTACCGCTATCAGTCCGACCTCTGCCGGTCGACCTCGTGGACGCCGTTCGAGGACGCGCGCTTCAAGATGGAGGACAGCAGCACCTCGGACAGCGCCGGCGAGAACCCCGAGTCCAGCGGCCACGAGGACCCCGCGCTGGACTCCATGTGGTGCAACGCCGACCTGGTACCGGAGGACGCTGGCAGCGACGACTACTCCTCCACCCTCGTCTACTCCAAGGCGTTCCTGCACAAGAAGACCGACCCGGCACCGGAGTTCGCGGCACAGTACCGCTCGTACGAACAGGAACGGTCCTCGACCCACTACAAGGTCGAGCCCGTACGCGGCATCGGCGACGAGGCGTACCTGGTGACCCGCGAGGAGACCACCGACAGCAAGGGCTCGTACGTGGTGCTCGGCGTCCGCGACGGCTGGCTGACGTACGAGACCACCTGGTCCAGCTACTCCAGCAGCGACAACACCGACCGCCCCGACTCCGCCGAGGTGGCCGACATGCTCCGCACCAGCGCCAAGCAGACACTGGCGAAGCTGAAGGGCTGAGCGGCTGGCGGCCTGCGGCTCAGCGGCTCGCGGGTGGGCGGCTCACGGGTGGGCGGCTGGCGGGTGAAGGGCTCACGGCCGAGCGGCTCACGGTGAGGGGCTCGCGCGGCTGGGCGGCTTGCGACTGAGCGGCTGAGGGGCGCGCTCGTGGACCTACGGGCGTCCCGGCCGACGCCTCGGGCGGCCCGGCCGACGCCTCGGGCGGCCCGGCCCGCAGGCTCAGCGGCGAGAACGCGCCGCGCGGGCGATCGTCACGACCGCCTTCTCCAGCGCGTACTCCGGGTCGTCGCCGCCGCCCTTCACACCCGCGTCCGCCTCGGCGACCGCGCGCAGGGCCACCGCCACCCCGTCCGCCGACCAGCCGCGCATCTGCTGCCGTACCCGGTCGATCTTCCACGGCGGCATGCCCAGCTCCCGCGCGAGATCGCCCGGCCGGGCACCCCGCGGCGCGGAGGCGAGCTTGCCGATCGCGCGGACGCCCTGCGCCAGCGCACTCGTGATCATGACGGGCGCGACCCCGGTCGAAACCGCCCACCGCAGCGCCTCCAGCGCCTCGGCCGCGCGCCCCTCGACCGCCCGGTCGGCCACCGTGAAGCTCGACGCCTCGGCGCGACCGGTGTAGTACCGCGCGACCACCGCGTCATCGATCGTGCCCTCGACATCCGCCGCGAGCTGCGCGCACGCCGAGGCCAGCTCGCGCAGGTCGCTGCCGATGGCGTCCACCAGCGCCTGACACGCCTCGGGCGTCGCCGACCGCCCTGCAGTACGGAACTCCCCGCGCACGAACGCCAGCCGGTCCGCCGGCTTGGTCATCTTCGGGCAGGCGATCTCGCGCGCCCCGACCTTGCGCGCGGCGTCCAGCAGCCCCTTGCCCTTGGCGCCGCCCGCGTGCAGCAGCACCAGCGTGATCTCCTCGGCCGGCGCCCCGAGGTACGCCTTGACGTCCTTGATCGTGTCGGCGGACAGGTCCTGCGCCTGGCGGACGACCACGACCTTCCGCTCGGCGAACAGCGACGGGCTGGTCAGCTCGGCCAGCGTGCCGGGCTGCAGCTGGTCGTGGGTGAGGTCACGCACGTCGGTGTCCGCGTCGGCGGCCCGCGCCGCCGCCACCACCTGCTGCACCGCACGGTCGAGCAGCAGCTCTTCCTGCCCCACGGCGATCGTGAGGGGGGCAAGGGGGTCGTCGTTTGCTGTCTTCCTGGCCATCGCGAACAGCATCCCACGCCCCACTGACACACCGGCCGCCGACCGCGGCACCGGCCGTCGCCGGCGGACGACCGCTGTCGGAGAATGGCCGGGTGAGCGATGTTCGACATGTACTGGTGCTGCCCGACCGGGACGCCGCCGAGGAAGTGGCCGAGGTGCTGACCGAGGAGTACGGAGTGCCCCAGCAGCCACAGCTCGTACGGGACGCCCTGGCCGGCGAGGACGACGCCGAGGACGCCCAGTGGCTCGTCGTCCTGGAGGACCCGGAAGCCACCTGCGACCCGGCCGCACTGGACACCCTGGCCGCCGAATACGAAGGCTGGCTGGAACCAGCCCGCCCCTGACCCCTCCGAAACGGCCCGGCCGACGGCCCCTGGCTGCCCCGACAACCATCCCCGGCAGGCCCGGCAGGGGCCGAGCACGGCCCTGACTGTCCCGAGCGTGGCCCGAGTGTCCTAGCCGGGTATCTCGCCCTGCGCCGACACCGCGCTCACCGACGACCCGGAGCCCCTCGAACCCGTCCCGGACGGACCGCTGTACGTACCGGTCCGG
>NZ_JBEPFC010000017.1:0-85001 GCF_040301705.1 Streptomyces sp. NPDC000151
GTCGGCCCCGGCCGACCCCCCGCCCGCCACCCAGGCCCCGACCTCCACGGCCGGCACGGGCGGCGGCACGACGGGCGGCGGCTCCTCGGGCGGCTCCTCCTCGGGCGGCTCCTCAGGAGGCTCCTCCGGCGGCGGCACGCTGGGCGGCCTGCTGGGCTGAGAGCCGGGCTGAGAGCCGGACTGAGGGCCGGACTGACGGCCGGGCTGGCGGTAGGCCTGTCCGCAGGTCCTCGGCACATACGACATCCCCTTCACGGTCCCGGATTGGGTCCGTGAAGGGGATGTCGTATGAGTGCGGCGACTGGACCGTTATGGGTACTGGCATTTGGTGGCGGTGGCGGTATCGGCACCGGTGGCGGTCGGCGGTGCCGGTGTTTGTGGCGGTGCGGTGCTGGCACATGGTGCTGGTACTGGAGCCGGCCCGCGGCTGTTCAGCGGCCCCGGCCCTACCCGCGCCCCTACCCGTGTCAGTGCCCGTGCCCGTGTCCGTACCTGGCGAGCTCGCTCGCCGCCTCGGTGAGATCCTTCGCCGTGTCGATCGCGCGCCAGTAGGCGCCGTGCGGCAGCGGGAAACCGGCCAGCCGGCGCTCGCGCGCGAGCCGCGGGAACGTCATCCGTTCGTGGTCGCCACGGTCCGGCAGCAGCCCTCTGAAGGCCGCCGAGAAGACGTACACGCCCGCGTTGATCAGGTACGGCGACGGCGGCGCCTCGATGAAGTCCAGTACGTGCCCGAAGGGATCCGTCTCGACGGCGCCCCAGGGGATCCGCGGCCGGGCCAGCGCCAGCGTGGCCTCCGCGCCCCGTTCGTGGTGGAAGTCCGCCATCTCGCGCAGGGAGAAGCGCGTCCAGATGTCGCCGTTGGTGGCGTACCAGGGCTGGTCGGGGCGGGGGAGTGAGGCGGCGGCGTACTTCAGTCCGCCGCCGCGGCCCAGCGGTTCGGTCTCCACGACGGTGGTGACCCGCAAGGGCAGTTCGGCCTGGTCGAGCCAGTCCTGGAGGACCTCGGCGAGGTGGCCGCAGGAGACGACCGCGTCGGTGACGCCCTCGGCGGCCAGCCAGACCAGCTGGTGGCCGATGATCGGGGTTCCGGTGCCCGGGATCTCGACCATCGGCTTGGGCCGGTCATCGGTGTACGGGCGGAGCCGCGAGCCCTGGCCGCCTGCCAGGACCACGGCCTGCGTGGGATGCGGATACGGGACACCTGTCATGATCCGCACCCTATGCCGTGATCGCGGTGGCCGACGGTGGCCACCGCGACCAGGGGGCCGACGGCCGGTTTCCGGGGCGCTCCGAGAGGGAACGCCGCGCGCCGCGTACGTACATCACCTGCTACTGCTGCAACTTCTACTGCCGTTGCTGCTTCTGCTGCTGTCACTGCGCAGCGGCGACCCCGCTCGCGAATGACGTGTCGCAGACCGGCCGCGAGTACGCCTGCGCGCGGTGCGCGGCGCCGTACTTCTCGACCGCGGCGCGGCCCAGGGCGCGGGCGATGGACGCGCAGTGCTTGGCCAGCGACGGACGCTTGGTGGTGGCTTCCTGGAGGTGGGTCAGGGCGGTCCCCGGGTTCTTCTCCTGGAGCTCGGCCAGGAGCTGGTCACGCAGAAGGTCCTGCGGGGCTCTGTTGCGGGGCTGCTGGTGGCCAGTGGCCGTGCCGGAGGACGCGGTGAGCATCTGCGACTCGGAGGTCGGCGAGGCCCACGGCACGCGGGTGACGGCGAGCGTCCCGGAGAGTACGAGGACGACGGGCAGGACGAGAGCGAGAGTTCGGCCGATACGCCGGGCTGCGGAGTTCACGTCCGTGATGGTAGCGAGCAGTGATGATTTGGCGACATTTAGTCACCCGGTCGAGGGATGAATTCGCCTGTCGTGCGTTAAATGATGTTGACGCACACTGCTCGAAATGGCGGAACTGCCGGGGTATTTGTCGACAACGGGGAAGCTCACGTACCTCCCCAACCCGCCCGCCGCCTCAAACCGCCCGTACCGCAAGCGAATCGCGTCCCCCGTAACCAGTGGGCCGGACTGCGAAAACGGCGGCCGAGGCGGCCCTCCCCAAGGAAGACCACCCCGCCCGCCGCCAAACTCACCCGTTCCGGGCACCTACAACATGCTCACGCGCGTGACGCGCCTGAGGCGCGGGGTATGCGACAGCTCCCGTTCGCGCAGTCGCGCAGTCGCGCAGTCGCGCAGTCGCGCAGTCGCGCAGTCGCGCAGTCACTCAGTTGCTCAGTCGCTGAGCCGCTCGCCCGTCGACGTCGAGAAGACGTGCGTCTCGCCGGGCCGCGGCACGACATGCAGCTGGGCGCCCTTCTCCGGCACCTGCCGCCCGTTCACGCGGACGACCAGGTCCTTGACCTCGCCGCCGACCTCGGCCGTGCCGTACACGTACCCGTCCGCGCCCAGCTCCTCGACGACGTTGACCGTCACGGCGAGGCCCGCCGGCGCGTCCGCGGCCTCCTTGGCCAGCGTCTTCGCCGCGCTGCCGTTCTGCTCCACGATCTCGAAGTGCTCGGGTCGCACGCCGACCGTGACCGTACGGTCGCCGTTGTCCGCCGCGGCGGTCAGCGCCTCCCGGCTCACCGGTACGACACTGTTCCCGAACTTCACCCCGCCATCGGTGATGGGAACCTCCACCAGGTTCATCGCGGGCGACCCGATGAACCCGGCCACGAAGAGATTCGCCGGCCGGTCGTACATGTTCCGCGGCGAGTCGACCTGCTGCAGCAGCCCGTCCTTGAGTACGGCCACCCGGTCGCCCATGGTCATGGCCTCGACCTGGTCGTGCGTGACGTACACGGTTGTGATCCCGAGACGGCGCTGCAGGCCCGCGATCTGCGTACGGGTCTGGACGCGCAGCTTCGCGTCCAGGTTGGACAGCGGCTCGTCCATGAGGAACACCTGCGGCTCACGCACGATCGCGCGCCCCATGGCCACACGCTGCCGCTGACCACCGGACAGGGCCTTCGGCTTGCGGCCCAGGTACTCGGTCAGGTCCAGGATCTTCGCCGCGTCCTCGACCTTCTGCCGAATCTCCGCCTTGTTCACGCCCGCGATCTTGAGCGCGAAGCCCATGTTGTCGGCGACGGTCATGTGCGGGTAGAGCGCGTAGTTCTGGAACACCATGGCGATGTCCCGGTCCTTGGGCGGAAGGTGCGTGACGTCGCGGTCGCCGATGCGGATCGCGCCGCCGTTGACGTCCTCCAGGCCCGCGAGCATCCGCAGGGAGGTGGACTTGCCGCACCCGGACGGCCCGACCAGGACGAGGAATTCCCCGTCCTCGATCTGGATGTCGAGCTGATCGACGGCGGGCTTGTCGGAACCCGGGTAGACGCGGGTTGCCTGGTCGTACGTGACCGTAGCCATGGTGATGTGTCCCTTCACCGGCAGGAACGTGCCGGACGATCCGAGTAAAGGAATGAATGGGGCAGCCCGGTGCGCGATGTGGTGTAGTCCACTGCGCACGAACTGCCAGGGACGGTACCGGCACCGACACCCGGTGTCAGTAGCCCGGACATCACAAAAATTCTCCACCCAGGTAACCTGCAGCCCTGGGTACACTTCACCAGGCACGCCTCCTTAGCTCAGCTGGCCAGAGCACCGCTCTTGTAAAGCGAAGGTCGTCGGTTCGAATCCGACAGGGGGCTCGGAGCGCTTCGGCGCGCTGAACTGCGTAAACGCCCCGGGCAGGCCCCTTCGAGGGTCCGGCCGGGGCGTTTTGACATCCACGATCGACATCAGCCGACCGGCGGAACGATCACCGCTCGCGCTCGACTCGCCTCTTCAGTAGCCGATCCATGTGACTGATCGCTTCTCGCTGGGTGTCCTGCGCAACGTGCGTGTAGACGTCCATGGTCATGCTGATCTGGCTGTGGCCGAGGATCTCCATCAGGACGCGGGGCGCGACTCCGGCGGCGGTGAGGAGAGTCGCGCACCCGTGCCGCGCATCGTGCAGCCGGATGGAGCGGAGGCCGGCGGACGCGGTGAGCCGGGAGAAGGACCGGTTGAGGTTCCGCGGCTCGATGGGACGGCCGTAGCGGGTCGTGAAGACGAGCGCGTCGTCCTGCACCAGCGCCGTGCCCCGCTTCTCCGCCTCGGCGGCCTGGCGGAGCCGATGCCAGCGGAGAGCGGCCAGGCAGATCAGCGGGAGAGGTACCGGCCGGCGCTTCCCCGTCTTCGTGGTGTCCTGGTACAGCTCGCCGCCGATGCGCTGCACCTGGTTGCTGATGCGGATGACGCGCCCGTCCAGGTCCACATCCGACCAGCGCAGCCCCAGCACCTCACCGCGCCGCAGTCCCATCGCGATGGCGAGCACAAAGGCCGCGTACAGCGGGTCACTCCGTGCCTCCTCCAGGAACCTCAGCGTCTCGTCCAGAGACCACGGCGTCGTCTCCCGGCTGACGACCTTCGGCGCCTCCACGAGCGAAGCGACGTTCCGCGTCACCAGCTCCTCCCGGACGGCCGCCGTGAGAGCTGTACGCAGCACGCGGTGGGCTTCCTTGGCCGTGGCGGCCGACGACTTCCGGGAGACCTCGGCGAGGAACACCCGGACGTCACGTGGACCAAGACTCTCCAGCCGCTTCTTACCGACCAGCGGCACGAGGTAGAGCCGCACGTGCATCGCGTACTTGCTGTACGTGCTTCGCTTTCGGTTCGGCTTGATGACGTTCTCCAGCCAGTACGGCAGCCACTCGGCGAGCTTGGCCGAACGGGTCGGTACGGCAATGCCGTTGCTGACCTTGTCGAGCAGGTCGCGGCGCTTCTCGTCGCACTCGGCCCACGTCTTGCCGTAGGCGAACTTCCGGGCGCGGGTGCCATCGGGCTGGAGGACGTAGACAGCGGCTTGGTAGCGGCCGTCCTTCCGCTTGGTGATGGTGCCGGCACCGTTGGGATTGCGCTTTCGCTGCTGGGCCATCAAGCGGCTTCCTTTACCTGGTGCTGGATGAAGCGGTGGAGTGCGTCGGCGGGGATACGGCGGGACCGGCCGACGGTGAAGCTTTCGAGCCGACGGGAGCGGATGAGGTCGTAGACCGTGCTCCGGCCCAGACCTAGTGCCTTCATGACCTCGGGAACGGTGAGTGCTTTGTGCGAGGTGGGCAGGGAGAAGTGCACGAATTTCCTCCTCAGAGGGCAGGCGGCTGCTGCCGCGATGCGGCGGCTAGCGAGCGCAACAGGTGTGCGTGGTGTCCCCGAGGGCGGCCAGGCCGCGGTCCATCGGTTCGTGGCAGACGGCGCAGAGGGGCTGTCGTCCAGAGATTGCGTGTTTTCCAGCGTCCGCAGTGTCCGTAGCGTCCGGCGACTGGTGTTCCTGCAGCTCAGACGCACGGGTGGCTGCGGACGCTGATGTGGACCCAGCGTCCGGTCCGCTGTCCGCAGCGTCCGCAAGTGCGCTTTGCGGACGCTGACCGGACACTTCGCGGACACTGCGAAGGCCGGCAGTGTCCGCGAGTCCACCCAGGTCAGAGACCGCTGCGGACACTGTGGACGCTGCGGACGCTGAAATCCGCTCATCTCTGGTGTTCGCGGGTGCGGTGAGCTTGTACAGGCGCTGCCGGTGGCGGTCGGGGGTGCGTGCGGTGTCGTCGAAGGTGATGCCGACCGAGCGCAGGATCGGGGCGAGGCGCTTGAGCTGGCCGCCAGCGCGGGTGGCGTCCTTGGGCCACTTCGGGTGCGGCACCTCGGGGTGCGGCAGGTGCTCCAGGAGCATCCCGGCCGTGCCCTCCCAGCCGCCGTTGGCTTCCACCAGGGAGACCACGGCGCTACCGAACGGGTCGCCCTCCAGAGCGTCGGCAGCGACGTTGGCGGACGAGGCGGTGTACGAGGCGAGTGTGCGCCAGCCCTTGATGCGGTCGACGGCCGCCAGGACGCGGGCGAAGTCCGCCATCCGCGGCATCCGCTCCAACTGCACGTTCGGCAGCTCCTTGAGCACCGCCGAGAGCAGGTCGAATAGGGAGGCCAGGATCGAGGGCCGGGCGTCGCGGAAGGCGCTGTCCAGTTCTTCCTCCGTGCGGCGCTTGTTCTCGTCGATGAGCTGTAGATCCAGCATCAGCAGCCGCTCGGCGAGGTCTCCGGCCAGGGCGCCAGCGTCGATGGTGGTCATCGCCAATACGCGCCGGAAGGTGAGGACCACGACGTCGTCGTCGGTGTACAGGGCACGGTCGACGATGCCGTCGCCGGTGACGGCCTTGCACAGGGTGTCCGAGAGCCACGGCGGGATGGTGCTGATGTTGTCCAGGCACAGCGCCCAGGAGTTGAACGCCTGCGTCGCCCAGGACTTCACGTCCCGCGGCTGCGAGCGCTTGGCCGCGGGTGAGGGATCCACCAGGTTCACGATCGTCTGCGCGGCCTTGGACTTCCCCGTGCCCTGCTCGCCCTTGAAGGTGAGGACCGGGTGCGGGATGTGCGGGATCCATGCGGCCACCAGCCAGGCGACGAGCTGGTGGAAGGCGTCGTCGTCCATGTTCACCAGCGAGCGGAGCGCGGCCAGGCCGTCGCCGTCGGGCTGAGGCTCGGGCATCGGCGCCATCGCACCGGAGCGGCGGAAGAGCACCGGGGACCGCTCCAGGACCGACCAGCCCGAGCGGTCCGCGACGACGCAGCGGCCGTCGGCGGTGCCGAGGTCGACGACGACCTGGTCCGCGTCCCCGGCCACGCGCAGCAGCACGGGTACGGGGTCGGTGGCGCCGGCGATGCCTTCCAGCACCGTCATGGCGTCGGCCAGGGCCGACTGAGAGGCCACCGCGCCGTCGTTGAGGTCGGTGTAGATGCGGGCGAGCTGCGAGCGCAGGCCGGCCTTTCCGCGCAGCGGCATCGCCAGGTTCGGCCCCTTCTTCTTCACGCCGTAAGGGCGGCCGTCCTCGGAGGTCACCAGCTCGTACCGGTCGCGGGCGATGGTGACGAGCTGGCTGGCCTGGGAGGGGCCCTTGCCTTCCTTCTCGCTCAACGGGTTGCCCTCCCTGCGATGCGCGTGCGGGCGCTGGCGATGGTGCGAGCCGCGCCGCGCTCCGGGTGGCCGGCCTCGATGGCAGCGGCGAGCAGCTGCTCGGCGGTGGTGTCGGGGTCGGCGGCCTGCTCATAGGCGCGGCAGGCGGCCCAGAACAGGCGGTTGTTCAGCTGGCCTCGCGGTGCGTCGCGAACGAAGCGCACCAGCGCGTCATCGTCTCCATGGCCGACCGGAGAGGTCTGCTGCCGAGGCTGTGTCGCGGAGGGAGCGGGAAGCATCAGCCGGAGCAGTGCCGGGGGCACGGGCGCGACGGTGGCGCCGGTGCCGGGGCACAGGCGGTACTCGCCGCGCGGGGTCCAGGAGCCAGGGCCGGCCAGGTAGCCGCCCTGGCCGCGGACATCGATGCCGGGGCCGATGCGGCTGGCCGAGTTCGGCACGACCGTCCCGGCCGGGGCCAACAGCCACAGATGCAGGCCGCCGCTCGGAGTGCTCACGGTGACAGTGCTGCCGATGGCGAAGCCGTGCTCGTGGGCGAGACCGCGCAGGGCGGCCACACCGTCCACGCCGTTCTTGCGGTCGAGGTCCAGGCCGATCAGGTTAACCGGCGCCCGGTTGCAGGCAATGCCGTAACCCGTCGCGCGTCCGGCCGCGTGGAAGAGCGCACGGATGCGGTCCCGGTCGGTGGTGGCGTCATGGACGCCGTGGCCGGGACGCCCGCACTCGCCGAGGCACGCTTCGCCGCGCTGATGCGGGCTGCGGAGAGCCGGCAGCTTGTTGGAGGCGAGTGGGAAGACGGGAAGGCCACGGCCCGCGACAGTCAGCGCGTCGCGCAGTGCCTTGGGCCAGAACAGGGAACAGGTCATGCTGGACACCTCCTGTGTCGTGACTGGGATGGGAGGGCAGGGCGGCCCGAGGCTTTGGCGAGACGCGGGCCGCCCTTGTCGTGCGTGATGTGGAGGCCCTGCCTGGTTCGGCGGGGCCTTGTTCTTCATGTGGGTCAGTGGTGGGTTGTGATGACCACGCCGAGGCAGGCTGCGGGCAGGTCGGTGACCTTGTCCCAGTCGGCGAGGGTGATGCCGTGGGAGGTGGAGGCCCGCAGCAGGCTTCGTAGGAGCGTGATGGCGGCGGTTGCTGAGGTGTGATGGGGGTGCTGCCGAAGCGCTGGATGCGGCAGATGCGGTCAGCCGGGTTGTTCCTGTCCACGTCGACCCCTCAGCCGTTCTTTCCGCCGTTGGGGCCGGTGGACTGCCGGTTGGCCTCGGCGACCTTGCGCTCCAGCTCGGCGCGCTCTGCGTCCGTCATCGCCGGTCACCGCCCTTCGGCGTGCCGGGGACGGGACGGGGGCTGGGGTCGCGCGTCCAACCGCCGCTGGTCTGGCTGTACTCCCGTACGTCCTGCGGCCGTTCGCCGTCCCGGCCGGGGTCGCTGATCGGCATGTCGCGACGTAATGCCACGATGGGGCTCCTGTCTCTAGCGGGATAGGAGCCGGGTCGGTCGGTGTCTTGGCGGATGACGACCGGCCCGGCATTCATGCCTGGAGCGCGGACTGCTGTCCGGCTCCCCGCCCGCCCGGCGGTGGCCGCGGGGCGGACGGGCAGCTGTCAGTGGCCGTCGATCCAGTTCCAGGCGGCCATCGCGGTGCCGCCGATGCCGAGGCCGATGAGCATCCGGCGGGCCGGGCGGGAGAGGCCGGCGCCGTCGACGGGCCGGTCCTCCAGGAGCCAGATGTCGTCCCCGTCCGGGACGGCTCCGCCGTGGACGACTGCGCGGTGGCGGGCCCGCTGTTGGTCGGCTTCCTCTCGGGTCGTAACGGGCGGCCAGGTCCTCTTGCAGCGATCGCAGCGGTAGCGGTGGCGTGTCATCAAATGTCCGTTTCGTGGGTGGTAGGCGCGGTAGGTAGGCGGCCGGTAGGAAGGTGGTAGGCAGGCACTCTGACCTGCGGTTCCTACCTCCCTACCGGGACCCCAGGAGAGGGCCGGAGCGATAGGGGAGGGGAGCGGTCGGCGCGGCCCCCGGCGACCCCTCACGCGGCGGCCGCGGGCGGGTGCTCGGCGGCGACCGGGGCGGGGTTCTGAGCGGGCGTCGGTGGGGCCCCCTCCCCGGCCTCGGCGGGGGCCTCCCCGAGCCCGGCCGGGAGGTCCCGCAGCCGCACCCCCTGCCGGTTGCGCTGCTGGCCGTTGAAGCGGAGCTTCAGGCCCTCCTCGACCGGCACTTCCCAGGCGGTGAGCGCGGCCTTGAGATCGGCCTTCTCCCAGTCGCCCAGCTCGCCCGTGGCGATCAGGTCGTCCAGGTGGGCGCCCTGGTGCTCGGTCCCGGCCAGCTTCCGTACGAGCGCGGCCACCAACTCCAGGTCCGGGGCAGGGGAGAAGGCTTGGTCGTCCAGATCCTCGTCATGCTCCTGGTCCGCGTCCTCGGCGGCCGCTGGCCTCTTGGTGGCTGGGGTAGGGGAGGGGGTGTGCATCCAGGCGGCGACGCCCCAGCCGACCAGGCCGACCGGCATCACGACCGACGGATGGTTGTGAGCGAGGTAGGCGAGGACGTAGCCACCTCCGGCGACATAGCCGAGGCGGGCCAGCGCCTCCTTCCAGTCCTCCGCCGTGACCCAGGCCCAGCCGCGGGCGATCAGGGCGGAGGAGCCGGTGAACAGCGCACCGGCGGCCTCACGGTTGGGCAGGTAGGGCCGCACGTCGATGCGGGTCCGGCCGGGAGCGGCCTCCTCGGTGGGCCGCTCCCCCGTGGTCTCGTCGGTCATCAGGCCACTCCCAGGACCTGGTTGAGGCCGGAGGCGAGGACGGTGCTGAGGATGCTCCACAGGCCGCCGGCGGCCCCGAAGACGGAGGCGGCGGCGATGCCGAACAGGGCTGCCGTACGGGGCTTGAGCTTGGCGCCGTAGATGATCAGGCAGATGACCAGGGCGATGGCGCCGAGGCCGACGTTGCCGCCGATGCCTGACTGGACGGCGGCCGCGATGCCCTTGGTGATGCTGCCGGGTGTGCTCCATACGGATGCGGCGGTGGCGTAGAGGGTGCCGGCGATCAGGCCGACGATGGCGGCCTGATCGGCATCCAGCTTGATCTTGTGCTTGCCCTTGATGCCCAGGATGAGGAAGACGGTGACGGCGAGGGCGGCGCCGGAGGCGCCGAGGCTGCCGAAGATCTGCCCGGCCTGGATGCCGTCGGCGGCGAGAACAGCGGTGTACACGGGACTCTTTAGAAGTAGGCGAGGGCGAGGGCGAGAAGGGTGGTGGCGAGCGGGATGCGACAGATCCAGGCGAGTGGTGGCCACCAGTGGCGGGTCTTGTGGTCAATCAGCACGCCGACCGCGACGACCAGGGCGGCGCTGAGGATGAGAACGGCGGTGTCGGAGAACTCGCGGCCCACGTACGCGACCAGCTGCTGCACCGGGTCGTCCAGGTGCAAGCCCCAGCCCAGGGCGGCGGCCGAGGCGTTGTAGATCAGGCGGCGGCCGCGGCTGGGGTGGAGCAGCTGCATGCCCACCGCACCCGCCGGCGCCCAACCTCGCCAGAACGAGTCGGCGGCCGGAGCTTTCGGGGCCGGGACCGGAGCCGCGATGCCGTCGGAGCCGTCGGCGTCGTGCTCCTGGCCGTGGGTCTCCTCCAGTTCCTCCGGCTCTTCGTCCACCTCGTCGGGGTCGGTGTCCTCCGGCTCAGGCTCGGTGTCCTCCTCCGGGCCGAGGTGGACGGGCTTGTCCGCCCACCAGTCCGGGAGCCGGTCGGCCGGAACGGCAACCCGGAGCGGGGCCGGGTCTTCGGCGGGGACCTGGTCCTCGTCGGCGTACAGGCGGTCCCACCAGTCGTCAGCTCCGGTGTCCACCTGCTGCGGTAGGTGGACGGTCGGCGGTTCGGAGGGCATCGGCGGTGGTGTGGTCATCGGCCCTCCTCACAGGGCGGCGCAGGCCAGGGCGAGGCCCACGGCGACGGGCAGCAGTACGGCGGTGGCGCACAGGGCGGGGAGAATCCGCCGGGGCGATACGGCGGCCAGGCCGGCCAGAGCCAGGGCGGTAACCGCCCACCAGGCCAGGACGAGAGGCGTCATCGGGCGGCCTCCAGCGCCAGCCGGGCGGGGGCCGGCTGCGTTTCGGCGGCTTCCTTCTCCTTGGTCAGGCGCTGGTAGACCTTGTGGACGTATGAGGTGGACCGGGTGGACTTCCGGGCTGCCTCGGCGATGGTCTCGCCCATCACCCAGCACGTCCGGATGACGTTCAGCGCCTCAAAGGAGGACAGCTTTTCCGGCTCCGGCGCCTCCTGCGGCTCCGAGGTGGACGCCGCAGGGACGGTGAGGGGATACACCTGCCGGTCACCGCAGATGACCAGCGACGGCCGCCGCACCGGTGCCACGGCAGGCTCGGCGGCCACCGGGGTCGGACGGACGGTGGACGGCGCGGTGGATGCCGGGTGACCGGCCGGGCCGTCCACCTTCTCCACCACCGCGTCCCCCGCGGCCGTGACGGTGTCCACCTGAGCGCGGAGTTCGGCGATTTTCGCCAGGATCGCGCGCCGGTAGTGGGTGATCGCCTCGGCCAGGATGATCAGCAGGGCCGGGGGGATGGAGTGGAGAACCAGCCCCGCCGGATCCACCGCGCGGGGGACACCGAACGGCGTCCCCTCTGGCCACAGCGAACCCCAGCAGTTCATGACCCAGGTGCCAAGTCCTGCGAACCAGCGGAGCCCGGTGGCCCAGCCGGAGGGGTGGACGCCGTACTCCGACAGTCGCCCGTCGAAGATGAGTACCGCGCCCAGGGCGACGGCGACCATGGGGTCCAGCAGCCAGGCGATCCACGGCGAGACGTGGTGATCGGTGGCGAAGGTGGTCACGTTGGTGGCGGTGAAAACCAGCGCGATCACCGCGACCACCACCAGGACGCTCGTCAGGCCGGCCTGCAGCCGGTTGAGCGCTCTGATCTGTGCGGTGACGGTGGGGGTGGGCATCAGGCGGCCTCCGGCGAACCGGCCCGGCCGCGGCGCTCCTCCAGTGCGCGGCGGGCGGCGAGGACCTTGCGGCGGGTGCGGAGGAGGCGGCGGGTGTCCAGCTCGGATGCCGGCCGGTAGAGAGTGACGATGTACGCGTCCAGCAGCTCGACCTCCGCCTGGATGACGGGCATCTCGTGCTCGATCGCGTCTAGCTCCGCGGCCGTCGGCTCGCGGTCGGTAACAGGGCTGTGAACAGTGCCGATGCGCTTCATGGGGTCGGGCTCCTCTCGTTGTGGAACGGCCCAAAGAAGCGGCCCCGGTGTGCCAGCACCGGGGCCGCGCTCGTGTGGAGTCGAAGGGTTCCGGCTCCCCTCAACCCCGCCCGTACGGCCACGGCGGCCGGACGGACGGAGGAGGCAACCGGCCGCAGCACGCGAAGCGCTGCGGAACAGGTCGGGTTGCGCTGTACCTCACGCGGAAGACCGCGTGGCCGCCTACTTGGCCGAGGAGAGGCGGCGTAATCCCCATCCAGTTGTCAAAGAACGTGCGCTTCCTTCGAGCCCCGCAGAGCTCTCCGGGCGTGCTGAAGCAGCCCAAATAGGGCCACTTCCGCCTTGCAGTCCCAGGACTGCGAGGCCGTGAGCAAGACCATGCCGCACAGTCCCAGGACTGTCAACAGTCCTGGGACTGTGTTTGACTGGGCATGTCGAGAGGAGGGCTCCATGGCGCCCAAATGGCGAGAGCTGGCGGACAAGCTGGCCGAGCGCATCAGGAACGGCGAGTACGCGCCGGGCCAGCAGCTGCCGCACATCCGGGACCTCGTTGAGGCAGGGGAGGGCTCGAAGTCCACCGTCCATGCGGCCTACCGCGCGCTGGAGGCAGAAGGGCTGGTCACCTCGTCACGAGGCCACGGCACCGTTGTGCGCCAGCAGACTCCGCTCAAGCGACTCGGCACCGCCCGGTACGACAAGGCCAAGTGGCGCGACGCCGATGAGGTGGCCTTCATCGCTGACCGTGTGGCCACCGGACGCTCGTACCGGCGTGGAGAGCAGACGCAAAGCGTCAGCCGTATCGAGGCCCCGCCGGCCGTCGCTGCTGCCCATGGCCTGGAGCCGGGCGCGGAGGTATACGCACGGGCTCGCCTGGTGAAGGAAGGCGAGCAGCCGACGCACACCCTGACCAGCTACTACCGCCCCGAGCACGTTGAAGGCACGCGGATCGTCGACCCGACTCCGGGCCCCGCCGGGCGCGGCGGTGGCTTCCGGGTGCTGTACGACGCCGGTTACGAGATCGACCACATGACCGAGGAGCTGTTCGCCCGCATCCCCACCCCGGACGAGGTGAAGCTCCTGCAGCTGCCCGCCGGCGAACCCGTCGTGGAGCTGCACAGGACCACGTACACGGCAGATGGAACCGTGGTCGAGTACGCGATCGGCGTCCACGCCGCCTCGCGCTTCGCCTGGAAGTACGACTTCCAGGTCCCCGACTCCACCCGCGACGGAAAGGCCGCACAGTGATCTCCGAGCAGGCCCGGGCAGACGCGCGCCGCATCTGGGATTACCACCAGATGCACCACGAGCCGCGGCCGTGCTCGGTCGCCATCGGCCTGGGCAGCCACGACCTCGGTGTAGCGACCGCGACGGCGAACCTGTACCTGGCCGGCCTGGCGCCCCTGATCGTCTTCACCGGTTCCAACAGCCCCACGACGCGCGAGCGGATGCCCCGCGGCGAAGCGGTGCACTACAAGGAGCACGCCGTCGAGCTGGGCGTCCCTGAGTCAGCCATCATCGTGGAGCCGAAGGCCACGAACACCGGCGAGAACATCCGCTTCTCCCGCGCGGCCCTGGACGAAGCCGGCGTGGCGGTCGACTCGATCCTCCTCGTCACCAAGCCATACGAGGAACGCCGCGCCTACGCCACCGCCCGGCAGCTCTGGCCCGAGGTGGACGTAATCTGCGCCTCATCACCCATGACCTACGAGGAGTACGTCGACTCCATCGGAGACGAACACCTCGTCATCGACATGCTCGTGGGGGCCCTGCAACGGCTCATGATCTACCCGAAGCAAGGCTTCATGATCGAGCAAGTGGTGCCGGCCGACGTCGTCGAGTCGTTCCGTCGCCTCCGGAATGACGGCTTCACGAGCCGACTCGTGGGCGCCCCCTGATGCCAGTGAGTAGCCCTCTTGCTCGGCATCTGTCGGTGGCGTGGCCTTCCGTGACGACGGGCGCACTCTAGCAATCCACCGTACGGTAAACGACAGATGGGAACACTGCGCGGAGCCCTGAAATCGGATTGGTCTATTCAGATTGGTATCCGCCGCGCATTCGGGAAGGGCCTATTGCGCAGGAGGCTGATATTGCCAGCCTCGCTTTTCTGCCTTGTCGCGCAGTTTCACTGCGCGCTTCTTCCGCTGGTTGCTGTTGGGTACCGACCTGAAGTCGACGAAAGCGTGACCTGGAGGGCGGTTTGCTCCGTCGGCCCCCTCAGAGTCGTCCACAGCGCGTAGTCCGACCTCTTCGACCTCTGCCACGTCCACCGAGTAGACTCCGACAGAATCGAGCCCCATGGATGTCGTGTGATGGGCGAAAGATTCTTCTGCGCTCAGACGCGAGGATCTCGTCACGGAAAGTTGCCCAGTATCTTTGGGTGTTGGGCTAAAAACCTGGCTAGTGACTCGCCCTTCTTGTATCCAGACCGGGTGTACCTGGCGCCAAAGACGCTCAGCGTGATCCAATATCTCAGTTTCGCCAGGCTTCAGGTTCTCATTTTCAGTCTGCATACTCTCGAATCCCCCCGAGCGCGAACTCTCTGACTTCTTCCAGTTGCCTCCAGTGGAAGGTGCGTTCGGTTTCCCTGTCGTCCTCCTTGGAGAATGAGAAAGCTTCCACTTTCTCCTCTGGAGTGACAGTCACCATGACCTCGCCTGTCGAGAAAGGCCACTCGAACTGCACACCGCCGGCTTCGGTTGGGTAAATGTAAGGCCGCCGGACGCCTTCATCCAGGAATTCTAGAAGTAGCGATTCGGCTTCGCGTAGCACCGTGCGGCTCACCGGCGCGCCCACGCCGTCGAGCCACCCTTCTTCGAGTTGGAGCAACTCATAAAGACGCTCGGACCACTCTGGCGGCAAGCCTGGTTCGATCGCCAGGACGTCTTGGATCTCGATTGCCTCTTCATCTATCGACTGAATGGCTACCGCGCTAATGGTTACAGTTGGCGCCATCGTGGATCGATCAAGATACTGTCGAAGATCCCCAATGAGGTCATCTGATGAAAAGCGCCCTGAGATTACCCTGCCGCTTCGCGTGAGGCGGAAGTCGAAAGTGCTCTTCTCTGCGTTTACGCTAGTGACCTGACCGGAGAGCTTGGTTTCGATCTCAAATCGGTCCAAGCGGGCCTGTTCATGGATCAGGCGGCGGAGAGACTGTGAATAAGTCGCAGACGTAGGGGTGCCCTCGTCGAACTCGATAAACTCGTTGTCTTGGAGGCTTCGACCGAAGCGCGAAAATTCCCTCAGTGCGTTCGGAGGGAAGGAGCGGGGAATTCCTTTACCTGCCTCGATTGAGCGCAGAGCGTTTTGAATCACCATACGCGCTTCTTCGAAAATCCCTGCACCGACGTCATCAAACAATGACGTGGCGTCGGGTTGTGTCCTTTCGAGCACGGGGATTACGCTGCCGACACGGATGTCGGAAAGGCGTAGAGAAAAAGATGAGGCGAACCCTCTTGGTACGCGCTGCCGGGATGCGTGACGCTGCTTGTAGATGCCCCGAGCGACGTCTACCACCAATCGCTCATAGCGTGAGAACTCGGCTAGTACCTCAACGGGCAAACCGTGCTGCTCGTAACGGCCGCCGTGAAGGCGCCAAGATCCAAAAACTCGCGGCTCCATCCCCATGCCCCCACCCTACTGAGACTTGGCCAGGCTGCCTGTGAGCAACATCCCGGCACTGCTCTAGTGTCGCCTGATGTAGCAGCGAAATCAATTGGACTGACAGAACTGCCTACCTTGGCAAGGGGCTAAGGCGCTGGTCCGTGATGCGCAAGATCGAACTTAGATTGCTGTGCTCGTGGGTGCCGGGCTTCCAGTATTAGCCGGGTCGGGCAAAGCGACTGCCTGACTCAGCGCGTCATCACCATCAAAACGGCCTGTTCACGGGGTGGCGGCAGAGGCACTAGCCAGGGGTGTGAAACAGGGCAGCAAGCGTCCTGACCCCATCAACTGCCCCTGGGCGATGAGACCAGGTGTCTGCCAGCAGCACCCAGGCGACATGGCCGGCCTCTTCGCGGTCCGTCGGCCTCTATGGGGTCGAGTGCCCGCGCACGGCGCGGGCTGGCCCCCGGGACCGCAGCGAGCGACGGCCGGAGAGCAGGAGCCCGAACGAACACGGCCGCGGTCAAAGACGTGCGCCCCGTGGGGCCCTCCTGCTGCCGTGATGTATGGGGGCACCGTAGGCGAGTTCCGAGTGTGGCGTGCGCTGGATGGGAGCCGGGGTGAGTGGTGGGTAAGGGCGGGTGGCTATCGAACCCTCGCCAGCTGCAGCAAGGGTCACAGCCAGAGAATCAGGGCAACAATCACAGCGAGCACAAGGAAGGGACTGGCAACTGCCTTACGAAGCTCACGTTCACCTTTGCCGGGAAACATGGGATCGTCACCCTCGTCGGTGAACTGGGTTGGCGAGGCTGTCTTGCCAGTCAGGATGTCACTCGCATCCCGGACCAGTGCAGCGGCCGCCTTCACGTCGCCCGATTCCTTCAGCATCGCATCCACTTTGGCCAACATCTGGGGCGAGGAGACCGCCAGGCGTCGCACGTTTCGTTTGGTCTCCTCGTCAATCCCCTCGTTGTTAATAATGGTCTGAAATACGCTGCCGTTGTTGGTTTGAATGTACTGGTCAATCGCCGTCCCGGCCATTATCCCCTCCACCGCATTTCGTGTTGCTCACTAGTGAGGGCGCGTGTTCCAGACTTAGGCGAAAAGAAGAGGCGCATTCTCCTCCGCTCTTGGACTGGCCAAGTGGACCGGCCAGAATTATCGCGATCAAGACCGCGGCGATAGCCGAGACGGTGGCCACGCCGATCCGCGCAAATGGATTGAGCGCTTGGCCGATCGTCCTGACCAAGGTGGGCCACTTGTGTGTGACCCACAAGACGAAAGCCATGCCGATGACGGCAAACACGAGCACTCGATCTCGGACAAAAGCCCCGACGTACTCGTCAGAAGAAAGCTGGACTAGGCGCCCTATGAACCACTCGAGAGCTGGCCACGCATAGGGAAAGTATTTACTGATCAGTTCGATGCCGAGCAAGGTCGCCAGGATGGCCAAGATAGTGCCGATTACGTAATAAGCGATCCCAAGCCACCCTGCACCGTTAGTGGTAGGGAGCCTCACCGCTTGCCGTCGCGGTAGTTATTCTGGGACACGGTGCCATTGTTAGTTTCAATGAACTGTCCGTTGACGGTGAAGCCGCCCGACCGGGCGCTGCGAGGGGGGTGAGGGGTGCTGGTGACGCCATCGTCCGACTGCGTGTTGCTGGCGGGAGGCGGAGAGGTGGGGGCAGGACTACCGGCGGATCGTGAGCGTGTCCACCTCGCTGTGATCACGGCGCCGCCGAGTAGGGCCACTCCGCCGATCAAGGCGGCAACTATCTCGATCATGGAGTCCCCCTGAGCATCCGTGAAAGGTCAACAACATCCTACCTAACAGGGGTAGTTGCCGACTCGCACATCCGTCAGGGCTGGTGCCTCTTCCTGCGCGTGTCTCGTAGGCTTCTCTGGGCTGTGTGACGATGGCCGGGGCGCTGAGCGACGATCGGCACTGAGGGACGAGTCGCAGCCGTCCCAAATGAACCCGCAGGTTAGCCACTCTGGCCCGTGGGTTGACGCCCAGGGCTGGTGGTCAGGCTGGGGCTCTGCCTCCACTCGAATCTGATGGAAGGCTGACATCACCGGCTGACATCACCGGCTGACATCAACAGTGCCGGACGAGCCTGGTCACCAGTGCCTCTGCCCGGTCGTCGTGCCAGTCGATGACAGCAGCCGGTGTTGGCTCGGGTCGAACTTGTAAAGCGAAGGTCGTCGGTTCGAATCCGACAGGGGGCTCTGCGAAACGCCAGGTCAGGGGCCCTCCCGTCCAGAGGACGGGAGGGCCCCTGCGCTCGCGGCACACGTATGGCACACATGCGGTGCGCGCGGAAGGCGGGGGGCTGCCGACGGTGACCTTGGACGACGAGCTGTCCCGGCGCCGACACGAGAAGCTGATCGCCCGGTCGGAGTCGCTGATGAGGGCAGCCGCGGGTTGGCGGCGCCGCGCGCCGCTGCACGCTGGCCGGATGCCGATGACAGTGCCTGGGCGTTCATCGGGCGGACCTCGGTCAGCACGTCGATCACTGAGCAGGTGATCCATCCGGACGGCTGCAGGGTCTCGGTGATGGCGTGCGGCAGCAACATTCCCCTGTTCACGGTTGGCGGGGCCGTGCGTGCTTCGCGACGACGGGTCCTCTCGACCGGCACCTCGGCGCGTTGCGGACGGCCGGTGGTGGCTGTTGGGTCAGGGAGGGGGTGGTGCGGAGTCGGGGCTGAGGGCGTGGGCGATGCCGGTGTCCAGGTCGGTGGCGTAGCCGGCGTCGAAGGCACGCTGGTAGGCGTGGTCGCCGAGGGCGGCGCGGGTCTGCTTTTCGCAGGTTTGGCGGGCGGCCATCATTGTGGCGACGCCCGCCTGCGGCCGGCCGAGCGTGTCCCACAGCTGCGAGGCCAGGCCGAGCAACCAGGCGGCGTCCCGGCTCTGCACCATGGCGACGGCGGCCCGGGCCAGCGATTCGAGGGCCAGGCTGCTGCCCACGCCGTCGCGCAGCCGGTGCTTGACCAGCAGCGCGGCCCGGGCGTGCTCCCGCGCGGCCGGGAACCGGCCACGGGCCAGCTCGGCCCAGGAACGGACCAGGTCGCCCCAGGCGCGCATGCAGCGCTCGCCGTTGCGGTCGCAGGCGGCGCTCAGCTCGTCCAGCCAGGCGACGGCCTCCTCGAAGCGGCCCGCGGTGACGAGCGCGTGGGTGCCGAGAGTCAAGGCCGCCAGGGGGAGGTAGGTGAGTGGTTTCTCGCGCCAGTCCGTGGCGAGCTGCGCCTCGGCCAGGGACACCCCCTGCGTCAGGTCGCCGCGCAGCGACGCCACCCGCAGCTCGGTGGCCGTCGCGTACATCCGCTCCGAGTCGCCGAAGTGTGCGGCCAGGGCGGCGGATTCGGCGGCCCGTTCCTCAAGGGCGGGCAGATCGCCCAGGAAGCACAGTAGCTGGCCGCAGGCGTGCAGCGCCTTCGCGCGCGCCCTGGAGGGGGCGGGGTCGGCGGCCAGGGCCCGGTCCAGGTAGTGCCGGCCTTCCTTGAGGAACCCGCAGCCGTGCCAGAAGAACCACAGTGATCCGGTCAGCTCCAGCGCGGTGTGGCCCGGGGTGTGGCCCTCGGTGTGGCCCTCGGCTTCGGTCAGGCTGTACTCCAGGGCGGCGCGGATGTTGTCGTGCTCGGCGGTCATCCGGTCGAACCAGGCGAACTGGTCGGGTCCGATCCAGGCGGCGTCGCCCCGGCGGGCCAGCCGCAGATAGTGGTCGCGGTGGCGGCGGCGCAGCGTGTCGTCCTCGCCGAGGCCGCGCAGCCAGTGGGCGCCGTACTCGCGGATGGTGTCCAGCATGCGGTAGCGCTCGCCGCCCCCGGTGGGCTGCCAGATCAGGATCGACTTCTCCGTCAGCGTGCCCAGTACGGCGGGGATCTGCTGGGCCGGGAGGTGGTCGTCGGCGCAGACCTGCCGGGCGGTGTCGGCGTCGAAGCTGCCGGCGAAGGCCGACAGCCGTGCCCACAGGAGCCGTTCGGCGGGAGTGCACAGTTCGTGGCTCCAGCCGATGGCGGTGCGCAGGGCCTGGTGCCAGGGAGGTTCGGCGTCGCGCGCGGCGTCGTCGGTGTCGCCGAGGACGGCGAAACGGTCGTCCAGCCGGGCGGTCAGTTCCCGTACTGGCAGATCACGCAGGCGGGCCGCGGCCAGTTCGATCGCCAGGGGCAGTCCGTCCAGCCGTCGGGCCAGCCGGACCAGCTCCGCGCGGTCGGCGTCGGTGACGGTGAAACCGGGCACCGCCTCCGTGGCGCGCATGGTGAGCAGGAGCACCGCGTCCGCCCTGCCCGCCGACGCGTCGTCGGCCTCGGGCACGGGCAGCGGCTCGACGGTGAGGACCCGTTCGCCCGTCACGTTCAGGGTGCGGCGGCTGGTGGCCAGGATCCGCAGGCCGGGCGCGGCCCGCAGCAGGGCCTCGGCGGCGAGCGCGCAGGCGTCGGTCAGGTGCTCGCAGGTGTCCAGCACCAGCAGCAGTTCCCGGTCGGCCAGGTACTCCGTCAGCACGTCGATCATCGGCCGAGTGGTCTGATCGGCCAGCGGCAGGGCTTCGGCGATGGTGTGCGCCAGCAGTTCGCCCTGGCGGAGTGGTGAGAGTTCCACCAGCCAGGCGCCGTCACGGAAGCCGGGCTGGAGGGCGGCGGCGGCATTCAGCGCCACCCGGGTCTTGCCCACCCCGCCGACCCCGGTCAGCGTCACCAGCCGCGTCGGCCCTTCGCGCGACGACCCCTCGAACAGCCGTCGGATCTCCGCCACCTCCGCCCGGCGATCGACCGTCCCCGTCCGCGGCCGGGTCAGATTCCCCACCCTCCGCTCTTCGTGCGGCTCTTCGCGCTGCCACTTCGCCGCCACGACGATCGCCCTCCCCGGCCCGGCTCCACGCCCCGCTGCGTGTGCCGCGAACGGCAGCCTGCACCACCGCGCCACGCTCCGTGACCGTTAACGACAAAGTGCCCGCATGTGCCACATGGCGGATCACAACAGAACACATCGGACCAGATGGCGATCAACCTGCCGATCATCCTGTCGATCATCCTGCGATCCCCAGAGTCACACGCAACAGGCCAGGCCCGGCACGGGTCCGGCACACATAAGGCCGGAAAGCGCTGCGAACGCATGAGAACCCGGGAGAGGTGCTTTCCCGGGTCAGGTGCGCTATGGCCGGCGTTTGTGTACGTCACACCCTTGACCGGAGAAAACTTGACCGGAGAAAACTTGTAAGGCGAAGGTCGTCGGTTCGAAAGCGACAGAGGTCTCAAAGAAAAGAACGCGCTGATCTATGGCTTCCCCGCAAGGTGGGCGCTCTACTCGGCCTCGGACTCCTCGTCCGAGGCCGTTTGCGTGAGCGGACGTGCCGCCAGCCTCGGGCTTCGCTGCGGACTTTTCGGCACCGTCCCGCCATGCGGGCGCGCGGCACGAGCCGGGCTGCGCCCTCGGCGTTGGCGAGCTCGGCCGTGTCAGCGGCGATGCGGAATGGTCGAGTCACCCGCTGCAACGATCACGGGTGCGTTTGCCCACCGGCATCATGGGGGCGCTGAGGTGTTGCCGGGTCCGTTGCCACGTCCGGGGAGACAGCAACCGCTCGCCGCAATGAAGCTGCTGCTGAGCCTGATGCTGAGGGTGTTGCAGGGTTCAAAGACGACGCGGCGCAACACGTGACGGGTCCGTCAAGCTGTGTGGCCAGGCCATCCGTTCATGCCGTGGGAGGCATCATGGACCACCCCCTACTTTCAGCGAGGGCTGCGCTTGTGCTGCTGCTCGCAGTCCTGACCGGCCTCGCTGCCGGGGTGCTGACCGCTTTGTCGGGCGGCGGTCTTGCGTCGTGCGTTCTCTGCGGCGGCGGCAGCTTCGGAGTGGCAACGGGGTTCTTCAACCGGATCGTGGCGCCCGAGCGGGCCGATGCCTCCCACACCAGCGACCGGCAGCGTCACCGGAGCCCCGAGGCGGAAGCGGGAGGGGAGCGTACATGGGCGAACTGAAGCCTCTCGACCCGGACCTGACCGGCGAGTCCTACGCGCTCGCCGACGCCCTGCGCGGGATCTTCGGCGGACTGGAAATATCGGTACGGCGCTACGCGGCCCGTCGCAGGCGCGACCCCGGCGCCCTGTCCCGCTACCTGAACGGCACGCGGGTCCCTCCGTGGGAAGTGGTCACAGACCTTCTGACCGACCTTGGGGCACATCGAGGCGTGCCACCGAAGCCGGAGGCGATCGACCTGTTGCGTACGCTGTACCGTCATGCTGTCCGGGCGAACCCCTCGCCACGGCATGGCGTCGAGCTGCTGCAGAACCAGCTGGCGCAGGCGGACCGGGACTCACGCGTGTCGAAAGAGCACCGCGACGTGCTCGGGGAAGCCCTGCTGGACCGCCGACACCGCATCGCGGATCTGGAGATGCGGCTGCATCAGCTCGAAGCCGAATGGGTCGCGGAGCGGGCCCGGGCCGAAGCGTTGGCCCAAGCTGCCCCGGACATCGCCGAACTGATCCGGGACCGCGACCAACTCCAGGAGGAGATCAAACGGCTCGTCGGCGAAGCACACGAGGCGGAGCTGCGCCGGGTCCGGGCAGAAGAGCGCTGCGCTTTGCTGGAACGGCAGCTGCGGAGCCTGGAGGGGAATTCGGCGGAAGAGGGAGAAGCAGAAGAGGGCATGAATGACGCAGCGTCCCTGGACGATGCTCCGCCTCTGGCCGGGGCGCGGCAACTGCGTATGCCGAGGGTGCTGCTCGTGGACGATCAGGCCGACAACCGGTTCGCGATGACGGCCGTGTTGGAGACTCTCGATCAGGAGATCGTCACGGTTTCCTCCGGACGAGAAGCCCTCAAGGCCCTCCTGGACCACGACGACTTCGCCGTAATTCTCCTGGACGTGCAGATGCCCGGGATGGACGGGTACGAGACCGCCGCGCACATCAAACGCCGGCCCCGCACCCGCGACATCCCGATCATCTTTCTCACGGCCATGGGCGCCGACCCGGAGCACTCAGCCCGCGGGTATGCGGCCGGGGCCGTCGACTACATCGGCAAGCCCTGCGACCCCTGGGCCCTGCGCGCCAAGGTCGCTGTCTTCACCGGCATCCACCTCGAACGTATCCAGCGCACACGCTGAATGGGGCCGTACCCGGTTCAGACATTGCCGATCGCGGCCAGATCGGTCCGCCTGTTGCATCACGAGTGAGCCCGGCCTCGGAGCAACGGACACAGCGCCAGCATGTGCGGCATGACGACGATCGACGGTGGGGTCGCACCCAGATTCGAACCTGTACGCGAGACGTTCGCGGCGAACCTTGAACGGGGCCACCGCAGCTGCGGCGCACCTGTTGGCCCTGCGCGGCGAGCTGGACCTGGACGCTCAGGTGGCCGAGTACTGGCCGGGGTTCGCCGCGAACGGCAAGGCGGACGTCTCTGTGCGCTGGTTACTCACCCACCAGGTCGGCTTGGTCGCACTGGACCAGCCGGTGCCGTTGGCCGATGCGCTGGCCTGGCAGCCGATAGCGGATGCACTGGCCGCTCAACGTCCCCTGTGGGCCCCGGACACCGCGCACGGGTACCACCGTCGTACCTTCGGCTGGCTGATCGGTGAGGTGATCCGCCACGTGTCCAGCCGCCCCCCCCGGGCCGCTTCTTCGCCGACGAGATCGCCGCCCCGCTGGGGCTGGACTTCTTCATCGGGCTGCTGGCGGATGGTGGCTGTGCATGTCAGAAGTTGTCACACTGCCGGCAAGCGCAGGCGCGGCATCAGTCAAGAAGAGGCGCGACGGGCGCTGGCGGGGAACATTGAGGCCGCCAGCACTGCAGCCCCGACAATGCGTTGGGGGGGGCGTGCAGCGGAACCATCCAGTGCGGGCCGCCGAGAACTGTCAGCTCGGTTTCAGCGCTATGCGTGTCCCTAGGCGGGTGAAAACTCCATCAAAGCTTGCTCGATGCTGGCATCAGGCACCACTGAGATCCACTCCAGCGTCGCGAGGTTCACAATGGACTGAATGATGTCTTCGCGTCGCAATGGAGGCCTCCGGCGCACTTTCCAAGCCTCCACTGCATGGATCACCTGAGAGGCAGTAGGTGATGCGCCGTATTTACGGGTCAGGAAATCAGTAGTGTAGTGAATGGTGGCCGCAATCTCTGCCTGCGTGGTGTCGAACCTAGCCATGAGGTCGCATGTGGAATCAATTGCCTGTTCCCACTTTTCCAGATCGACGCGATACTCTTGGCGGGCGGATTCGAAAGTGCTGCCCACTCGAACCTCGATCGTTTTCCCGAGTTGACGCTCGTTGATGAGGCCGTTATTTTGGAGCTTCGCGACAGTGGGTTTCAGTTGTGGCGCGAAGGGGCCGTGGCTCGCACGCTCATACGCAAGGTCGGTCGGGACTCCAGCGGCATTCGCGAAATAGGCGATTTTCTGGAACATGACACGACCTACTGGCCATCGGTAAGGCTGCCGCTCAAGCCTACTTAGGATTTCAACCAGAGCGACTTGCCACGAGTCCACGAATTGGATTGGACGCTCGGTATTCTCTGCGGAATCCCAGAGATTTAGCTGTTCAGGTCCTCCGATATTGGTCCCGAAAGGGGCGTAAAGTTCGACTGGAATGTCGAACTTCGCTAGATGCTGCACCAGCGTGGGGCCTACGACAGACCATTCGAGTTGGCCATTTCCGCAGCCTAGCGGTGGCACCGCTAGGCTCTTGAGCCCCCAGCGCTGGTAGTTTGCGCGCATGTATTCCAGGCCGGCCACGATGTCGTCTAGCTTGCTAACGCTGCGCCAATGTCCCTTGGTGGGGAAATTGATTACGACATGATCCCCGACATCGAAGGGGTAGGGCTGGCCGAGATGCACTTCTCCGGCGTGGCACCGACGTACGTAGTCCTCGTACATCTCGGGATACCGCTTCTTGAAAGCGGCGGCGATGCCTTTTCCCATGGCGCCCGCAGTGTTCACGGTGTTAACCAAGCCATGCATGGAGGACTTAAGCAGGTCTCCCTGCGTGATCCGCACGTTCCTAGCGGAAGTAGACATGAGCATTTACCTCTACCTTCCATCGAGGTTGCGAATCAACGCAAGTTTTATAGTCGTCCCCAGTGAGAGTATAGCAACCAATGATGTATTGCGGCAAAACGCGCCCGGGGACTAGCACTTCGGCACACCGCTGACGCTTGCGCTCGTTATATTCAAATGGATTGTCGTTGGTCCAGTACTTTGCGTACACGCGAGTTGCATCGAGATGCTCTAGACCTTCGGGGGAAGGGTAAAAGCGAGTGGTTGCCGTGGCTGCGTTTCCGTCTGTAATGACGGTTTGTGGAATGTCAAGTACTTCGTTTGTCACTCGAATTACTGCCAGTCCAGTTCGACCGTCATGTATAAGGCGGAACATCATTGGATTTCTGGCGCTAAAGTAAAGGTTCGCGTAGGAGTGGAGCGGTTCGCCGTTCGGTACTCTTTTGCCTTTGCGTAAATCTTGAACGGTTTCCAACGCCACCGATCGGTGAGGCAGTGAGTCGGCCATGTTGTGGCTGACGAGTCCATGTTGGCCAATGGACGCTACATTTTCGATAGGCGCTATGTAGTGCAGTTCCGCTACTCTGCTTCTTTCCATTCGCACTCCCGTCTTATTCGAGCGTGCCAGTAGGCGTTTAGGCTCGGCGTGCCACGACTCTCGTGAGCCCAGCGCGCTCCAAGCGCGCTGATGACCGCTCCCCTGTCTACTATGAGCGTATGAGGTGTGTCTGACACTCGCCTGGATCAGTTCGAAGCGTCGACGCTGGTGGCGGGTACGCGACGGCAGCCGTTGACGGCAACAAGGGGGCGCGTCGCTGTACTGCGGGAACTCTCCGCGCACCTTGTAGCCCCGGCTTGATCTGCAAGAGTGCCCCCTCCAGTGCCGCAAGAAGATCTTCCAAAGCGAAGGTCATCGGTTCGAATCCGGCAGGGGGCTCAGGTGCTGAACTGCGCGAACGCCCCGAACCGTGATTGGTTCGGGGCGTTTGGCGTCTGTGGCTGGGGTCACGCGGGGCCGGTTGCGTTGATGATGGCGAAGGTGGCGCCTTGGGGGTCCTGGAGGATGGACATGCGGCCGGCCATCATGTCGAAGGGGGGCTTGAGGACGTTGCCGCCGGCGCGGGTCAGGGCGGCGACCGTGCTGTCGGTGTCGTCGACCGCGAAGTACGGCAGCCAGTGCGACGGTACGTCCGGGGGGAGGTCCTCGAGGGCGGAGAGGTCCTGCATGCCGCCGACCATGCGGTCGGCCGCCGAGAGCGAGTAGTAGCCCTGCGCGCCCTCCATCGGGGCGGCGGTGAGGCCCAGTGTCCTGGAGTAGAAGGACGCGGCGGTGTCGGGGTCGCTGGTGTTGAGCTCGTTCCAGATGATCGCGCCGGGCTCGTTGACGATTCCGGCGCCGGGGAAGTCGCGGGCCTGCCAGAGGCCGAAGACGGCGTTCGTGGGGTCGCTGACCAGCGCCATGCGGCCGAGCGAGAGCACGTCCATGCCCGGCATGATCACGTGGCCACCGTTGGCCGTGGCCGCGTTCTCGGTGGCGTCCAGGTCGGCGGTGGCGAGATAGGTGGTCCATACCGTCGGCGGCATCGGGTCGGGCACGCTGCCGTCCGGGTTCCTCGCCGCCATGATTCCGGCGACCGGCTTGCCGTTCAGTGAGCAGACCGCGTAGCCCCCGGTCTCGGGCGGCCCGACCTCTCCCTGCCAGCCGAACAGGTCACGGTAGAAGTCGAGAGCGGCCTGCTGGTCCGGGACCATGAGGTCGAGCCAACAGGGTGTGCCGGGTGCGTAGGGACCGGTGACATCGGGCATGAGTGGCCTCCATGGATGAGCGGGGCGTCCTCCGGTGTGCGGAGCGGTGCGCGCCGCGGTGAGCAGCCTGCCGACTTTCCGTCCCATCGGTGCAGCACCCACATCAGTAGGGCACTTCCTCGCGGTGGGTGCACTTCTGCCGTGGCCATTCGGGCCTGTGTGCCGGGTGGCGATGCCCCGGTACGTACCCGCCGCAGTCCATTGCGGCTTAATGCCTATGATGCGCAAGTGCGTAATTACGGCATCAGAACAGCTACCCGCGACGACGTCGGCGCTGCGCGTGCCGTCATGCTCGACACCGTCTATCGCGACTTCGGTACGGGATATGTGCCGCGGTGGCACGGCGACATCATCGATCTGGAAGGGGCTTACCTGCGGCCCGAGCGGCATACGTTGCTGGTCGCGGTGGATGAGGAGGACGGTGGCGTCGTTGCCACCGGCGCGCTCGACTCTCGGGGGCCCGCGCATCCGCCGAATCCGGCCTGGATCGCCGAGCGGTTTCCCTCGGGGGAGACGGCGCAGCTGCGACGGGTGTACGTACGGGCCGAGCACCGGCGCCGCGGGCTGGCCCGGCGGCTGGTCGGGGAGCTGCTCGACTTCGCTGCGGCGGCCGGCGGGTATCGGTCGGTCTATCTGCACACGGACCCGGCGGTGCCCGGTGCCGAGGATTTCTGGCACTCGATGGGTAAAGCGGTGCATGACGAGCGGGGGGAGCCCGGCGGGTCGCGGGTCGTGCACTTCGAGGTGGCCATGCGGATGTAGCGAGGCGGGCGAATGCGGTACGTGCGCGTCGCGCCGCATTCCGGCCGCGCGGATGTCGTGCGTGCGCGTCGCGCCGTATCGACGAACACCTCGTGGGCGGTGCATGCACGCATTTAATGAAAATGATTGTCGGGTAGCCTTTGGCTGCTGTACGCCCCTGAACCCCACCCGAGAACGAGGACCATGCGCTCCGTCCGCCGCCGTCAGCTCATAGCCGGCCTGCTGGTCGCCCCCCTGCTCTCCGGCCTGCTCTCCGGCTGTTTCGCCGCCGGGAGCGGCTCGTCCTCGAACGGGTCGGCGGACGGTGCCCGGCTCAAGGTCGCGCTCGCCTTCCCGCCCTCCGAGAACTTCTCGCCGTACGGCGCCGACGCCACCCTGCTCAGCCGGCTCGGCGTTACCGAGGGCCTGACCAAGCTCGACGCCAACGGCGCCGCGGCGCCCGCGCTCGCCGCGTCCTGGACCAAGGAGAACGACCGCAGCTGGCTGTTCACGTTGCGCGAGGCGAAGTTCCAGGACGGTACGCGGGTCACGCCGTCCGCCGTCGCCGATGCCCTCGGGCACGCCGCCAAGGCCAAGACCGTCACCGCCGCGCTGTCGGGCGTCACGCTCACCGCCGAGCCCGTCGGCGACGACCGGGTCCGGATCACCACCGAGGCCCCCGACCCGGCCCTTCCCCAGCGCCTGTCCAGCCCTGGACTGGCCGTACTCTCCGCGAAGGCGTACGAGAAGGGGGCCAAGGTCAGCCCGGTCGGCACCGCCACCGGGCCGTTCGAGCTCACGAAGACCAGCGGTGCCACGGCCGCCACCCTCGATCGCTTCGACGACTACTGGGGCGGCCGCGCCCAGGCGTCCGGTATCGACGCGAAGTTCATCGCCGACGGGACCGCCCGGACGAACGCGCTGCGCACACATGATGTGGACATCGCCGAGGCGGTTCCCGTCTCGCAGGCCGCTTCCCTCGACAAGGGCAGCGGGCGCGAGACCGCCACGGCCCGTACGACGAGTCTTCAGCTCAACACCGGGTCCGGCGCCTTCAAGGACCCGGGGCTGCGCGCCGCGGCCCGTAAGGCGATCGACACCTCCGCGCTCGCCAAGGACGTGTACGAGGGCCATGCCGACCCCGGTGAGGGCGTCTTCGGGCCCGCGCTGACCTGGGCGCACGGCAAGCGCGGCAAGCCTGCCGGGCGGGCCGCGGCGACGGACCCCGACGGCACGCCGATCACCATCGGCACGTACGACAACCGGCCCGAGCTGCCCGAGGTCGCCCAGGTGCTCAAGCAGCAGCTGCAGAAGGCCGGATTTAAGGTGAAGCTGGAGGTCCGCGAGTCCGCGCGGATCGAGGGGGACGCGCTGGCGGGGAAGTTCGACGCGTTCGTCGGCGCCCGTAACACCATGCTCGACACCGGTGACCCGGTCTCCATCCTCGCCAGCGACTACACCTGCGACGGCAGCTACAACCTTTCCCAGCTGTGCGACAAGAAGGTCGACGCGGCCGTACGGAAGGCCGAGGACACGGCCGACACCGGGAAGCGGCAGGACGCGGCGATGGCCGCCGAGGCCGCGATCCTCGGCACGGACGCCGTCGTCCCGCTCGTCCACCAGCGGATCATCACCGGCGTCGGCACCTCCGTGGAGGGCGTGCTCCTCGACCCGTACGAGCGCACGTTGGTCGGCACCGGCACCCGGCGCTGAGCGGTATACGAGGTATCGGGGTATACGGGGTATGCGGGGTATGCGGGGTATGCGGTCGGTGCCGAAGGGGCATGTGCGCGGCGGGGTACGGCACTTCGTACGCGGTGGAGGGCTCGCGCCCCTCTGGCGGCTCGTCCTCGCCGCCGCCCTCGTGTGCGGGATCGGGCTGCTGCCCTGGCTGTCGCGTACCGATCCGGCGCTGACCGTGCTCAAGGCGCGTGCGGCGGAGCGTACGCCCACTCCTGAGGTACTGGCGTCCGTCCGGGCCGACATCGGGCTCGACGCCGGGCCGTTGCATCTGCTCGGCCAGTGGGCGGGCGGTCTGCTGCACGGGGACGCGGGGCGGTCGTGGATCTCCGGGGACGCGGTGCTGCCGTCGGTGGTGCAGGCGCTGGGCGTCTCGCTGCTGCTGATGGGCGCGGCGATCGTGGTGGCCGTCGGTACGGCCGCCGCGGTGTGCGCCCGTACGCTGCGGCTCGGCGCGCGCCGCCGGCTCTCCGGGCGCCGTCCGGGCGGCAGTGGTGCGGCCGTGCTCGCCGCGCTGCCCGAGTTCCTGACCGCCTCCGTACTCGCGACCGTGGTCGGCGTGCACCTCGGCTGGCTGCCGGCGCTCGGCTGGTACGGGCCCCAGTGGATGGTGCTGCCCGCGCTCTCGCTCGGCCTGCCCGCCGGAGCGCTGCTCGGGCGGCTCCTCGACGACCAGCTGCCCGGCGCCTTCGCCGAACCGTGGGCGCGCGCCGCGGCCGCCCGCGGCATACCGGAGGGGCGCATCGCGCGGCAGGCGCTGCGTCGCTGCGTGCCCGGACTGCTGCCGAACCTCGGCCTGTTCCTCGTGGGCCTGACCGGCGGCGCGGTCGCCGTGGAGCAGGTCTTCGACATCCCCGGGCTCGGGCGGTCGACGCTGCAGGCCGCCGTGGCGCAGGATCTGCCCGTACTGCAGACCAGTACGCTCGCGCTCGTCCTGCTCGCCGCCGTGGCCGGCGGGCTGGTCCGCCTCGTGGCCCGGCTCGCGCTCGGCCCCGCCCTGCGCGACGGCGCGCTGCAGTCCCTGCGCGGCCCGAAGCAGCCCGCGTCCGGCCGGCTGCCGCTCCTGTACGGCGCGTTGCTCGTGTGCGTCGTCGCGGGCGGCCTGCCGCGCGATCCGCTCGCCCTGAATACGGCGGCGCGGCTGGAGGTTCCGTCGTGGGCGCACCCGTTCGGTACGGACTCCCTGGGCCGGGACGTGCTGGCCCGGGTCGGGCACGGCGCGCTCACCACCCTCGCCCTCGCCCTCGCGATCAGCGCCGCCGCCCTGGTCATCGGCGTACTGCTCGGCCTGCTGCCCCGGCTGTCCGGGCCGCTCGTCGACACGGTCAACGCCGTACCGCCCGTGCTCGCCGGTCTGCTCGTCGCGGGCGTGGCGGGCAGCGGACCCGCGACCCCCGCGCTCGCCGTGGCCGCCGTCACCTGGACACCGCTGGCCGCCCACGCCTCCGCGCTGCTGCAACAGGAGCGCGCCACGCTCCACCTGGCGGCGACCCGGAGCCTCGGCGCGAGCCGCTGGTATCTGCTCCGGCGTGAGCTGCTGCCCGCCGTCCTGCCGCCCGTCACCCGCCACGCGCTGCTGCGCCTCCCCTCCGTCGCGCTGGCCCTCGCCGCGCTGGGCTTCCTCGGGCTCGGCGCGCAGCCGCCGTCGCCCGAGTGGGGCCTGCTGCTCTCCGAGAACCAGCCGTACGCCGAGCGGGCCCCCTGGACGGTGCTCGCGCCGGCCGCCGTGCTCGCGCTGCTGGGGGCGCTGGCGGTGACCGCGGCGGGCGGGGTGCGGATGCCGCGGGTTCTTCGGCGTACGCGGCGCGCGGACGTGCCCGCGGGATCCGGCTCCGCGTCTGCGGCGGAACCGGAGCCCGAGGTGCGGGAGGCCGTGGCGGCCGGGACAGCGGCCGGAGCGGGTGCCGGGACGGTGGCCCGGTGACGGGGATCGCCGCCGCGCGGCGTTCCCGACGCCCCCGTCGCGAACGAACCTGGCGGCACCTCTCCCCGCTGCTGCGGCTGCTGATCGCGACCCAACTCGCCTTCAACATCGGCTTCTTCGCCGTCCTGCCCTTCCTGGCCGAGCACCTGGGCACGGCCATCGGCATGGCGGGCTGGCTGGTCGGCCTGGTGCTCGGCCTGCGGACGTTCAGCCAGCAGGGGCTCTTCGTACTGGGCGGGGCCCTGACCGACCGGTACGGCGTGCGGCCCGTCGTCCTCACCGGCTGCGTGCTGCGGATCGCCGGTTTCGGCTGGCTGGGGTACGCGCAGCAGCCGTGGGCGGTCATCGGCGCCGTCCTGCTGATCGGGTTCGCCGCCGCCCTGTTCTCGCCCGCCGTCGAGTCCGAGGTCGCCCGCCAGTCGGTGCTCTGGGAGGAGACCGGGCACGGTCCCCGTACTCGCGTTCTGGGCCTGCTCAGTGTGGCGGGTCAGGCCGGCGCGTTCCTCGGTCCGCTGCTGGGCGCCCTGCTGCTGGCCGTCGACTTCCGCACGGCGTGCCTGGCGGGGGCCGGGGTCTTCGTGCTCGTACTGGCCGGGCACCTGTGGCTGCTGCCGCAGCACATCCCTGGCCGGGAGCGGGTACGGGCGCCGGGCGCGGTGCGCGAGATGCTGCGCAACCGGCGTTTCCTCGCGGTGTGCGGCGCATACGCGGCCTACCTCCTGGCGTACAACCAGCTCTACCTCGCCCTCCCCGCCGAAGTGGAGCGCGCCGCCGGCTCGCAGTCCCCGCTGGCCTGGCTCTTCGCCCTCTCCTCGCTGCTGGTCGTGGTCGCGCAGCTGCGGGTCACCCGCTGGGCCGCCGACCGGCTCGACCTCCGCCGCTCCATGGCGGCCGGGCTGCTCCTCATCTCCGCCGGGTTCGCCGTCGTGGCCGCCGCCCGCCCGGCCGCCTGGACCGGCACCGCCGGGCTGCTGCCCGCCGCGGCCTTCGTGGTCCTCCTCACGCTGGGCCAGATGCTGGTCACGCCGGCCGCCCGGGCCTGGGTACCGGACCTGGCACCCACCGGCCGGCTCGGCCTCTATACGGGCGCGATGTCCTCGGTCTCCGGCCTGCTCGTCCTGGCGGGCAGCGCCGCGACCGGCTCGCTGCTCGACACCGGGCTGCCGGCCCCGGCCCCCTGGCTCGTCCTCGCCGCCGTCCCGCTCCTGGCGGTCGCACTGCTGCCGCGCCGTTCCCGTACGGACGACGCGGGCCCGGCCGGGGGCCGGCAGGCCCGGCGAGGCGCGTCATAAAGAGATCGGCAGTGCCGCACGGTCCGGGTACTCTCGGCGCTGCCCGCGTGCCTGGTGGGTGGAGGGGACCGCGGCGGGCCGTCGGCCGGCCGGCGGGGACCGGACGGTCGCTGTGCCTCGTGGCCCCGACGCGGACCGGCCGCGGTCACGGAGTACCGCACGCGACTTTGAGCAGGGATGACAGGTATGGATCTGACCACTCTCACGCACACCGAACTGTCCGACCGGCTCGAAGGGCTCCGTGACGAGCACGCCCGCCTCAAGGGCAGAGGGCTGCGCCTGGACCTGACCCGGGGCAAGCCGTCCGCCGAACAGTTGGACCTCGCGCAGCCGCTGCTGTCCCTGCCGGGCCCGGGCGACCACACCGCGCAGGACGGCACCGACGGCCGCAACTACGGCGGCCTCCAGGGGCTGGCCGAGCTGCGTACGACGTTCGCCGGGCTGCTCCAGGTGCCGGTGGAGCAGCTGGTCGCCTTCGGGAACTCCAGCCTGGAGCTGATGTACGAGTCGGTGGTGGACGCCGTGCTGTTCGGGCTGCCCGGGGCGCCCGGTCCCTGGCAGCGGGAGGGGCGGACGGCCGTACTGTGCCCCGTACCGGGTTACGACCGGCACTTCGCGCTGTGCGAGAAGCTCGGCATCGACATGATCCCGGTGCCGATGACGGAGAGCGGCCCGGACATGGACGAGGTCGAGCGCCTCGTCGCCGACAAACGCGTCAAGGGCATCTGGTGCGTACCGAAGTACAGCAACCCCACGGGCGCCTGCTACGCGCCGGAGACGGTGCGACGGCTGGCCGCCATGGAGACCGCAGCGCCGGACTTCCGCGTCTTCTGGGACAACGCCTACGCCGTGCACCAGCTGGAGGGCGAGCGCGAGCCGCTCGCCGACATCCTGGGTCTGTGCGAGGAGTACGGCAACGCCGACCGGGTGTTCGTCTTCGGCTCCACCTCGAAGATCACCGCGGCCGGCAGCGGCGTGGCCTTCTTCGGCTCCTCGCCCGCCAACGTGGGCTGGCTGCTCGGCCACCTCTCCAAGCGGACGATCGGCCCGGACAAGATCAACCAGCTCCGGCACGCCCGCTTCCTGCCCGACGCGGAGGCCGTGCACGCCCACATGGAGCGCCACGCCGAGCTGCTGCGGCCCAAGTTCGAGCTGGTGGATGCCGTACTGGAGAAGCGGCTCGGGGACACCGGCATCGCGACCTGGACCCGCCCGCGGGGCGGCTACTTCGTGAGCCTGGACATCCTGGACGGCTGCGCTGCCCGCGTCGTACAGCTCGCCAAGGAGGCGGGCGTCGCGCTGACCCCCGCCGGGGCGACGTTCCCGTACGGGAAGGACCCGCGGGACCGCAACATCCGCATCGCGCCCAGCTACCCCCGCCTGGAGGAGCTGGGCGACGCGCTGGAGGGGCTGGCGCTCTGCGCCGAACTGGCGGCGGTCGAGAAGCTGCTGGAGGGCTGAGCCCACGCGCGCCCCGGGCGGAGCGAACGCTGCGTCCGGGGCGCGGATGTCGGGCTCTCCGGCACGTTCGGTCCCCGGACGGCTTCTTTCCGCGTAAATTCCGGGGCATGGCGACTTCTGAGGGGACGACGGCGGCGACGGCGAGCACGGAGACTGCTGACACGGATGCGACTGCGCGTACGGGGGTGACCCGGGAGGATTACGAGCGGCGGATGGAGCGGGCCGGTCGGGCGGCCGCCGATGCCGGGCTGGCCGGGCTGATCGTCACGCCGGGGCCCGACCTGGTGTGGCTCACCGGCTACCAGCCGACCGCGATCACCGAGCGGCTGACCGCCCTGCTGCTCGCTGTGGGCAGCAAGCCGCGCCTGTTGGTGCCCGTACTGGAGCGGGCGGACACGCGGCACGCCGCGGGTGCCGGCGCGACGGAGGTCCTCGGGTGGCGCGACGGCGACGACCCGCATGCCGTGCTGGCGGAGCTGCTGGAACCGGAGCGGCGGTACGGCATCTCCGACGCGGCCTGGGCGATGCACCTCCTGGGGCTGCAGCGGACCCTGCCGGGCAGCGCGTACGCCTCGCTCACGGAGGCGCTGCCGATGCTGCGCGCCGTCAAGGACGCGTACGAGGTCGAGCGGCTGGCGGCGGCGGGCGCGGCCGCTGACGCTGCATACGAGGAGATCCTGGAGGTGCCCTTCGGGGGCCGGCGGGAGTGCGACGTGGCGGCGGACCTGGCGCGGCTGCTGCGCGAACACGGGCACAGCCAGGTGGACTTCACGGTGGTGGGCTCGGGGCCCAACGGGGCCGACCCGCACCACGAGGCGGGCGACCGGGTCATCGAGAACGGCGACATGGTCGTACTGGACTTCGGCGGCCTGAAGGACGGGTACGGCTCGGACACGACGCGGACCGTGCACGTGGGCGAGCCGACAGCGGAGGAGCGGAAGGTCCACGACATCGTCCGGGAGGCCCAGCAGGCGGCGTTCGAAGCGGTGCGGCCGGGGGCCGCCTGCCAGGACATCGACCGGGTGGCGCGCAAGGTGATCAAGGCGGCGGGGTACGGCGAGTACTTCATCCACCGGGTCGGGCACGGCATCGGTGTGACGACACACGAGCCGCCGTACATGGTCGAGGGCGAACACCTGCCCCTCGTACCGGGGATGTGCTTCTCGATCGAACCCGGGATCTATCTCCCGGGACGCTTCGGCGTACGGATCGAGGACATCGTGACGTGCACGGAGACGGGCGGACGACGGCTGAACAACACGGCCCGGGAGATGGGGATCGTGGGCTAGAGCGTGTCACCTCGTCACATCCGGCGCGCCGTCCGAGCGTGCGTCCCGCCGCCGCAGACGCGGTTGTTTCCGCTGGTCAGAGCGATTGTCAGTGGTGGGGTGCACGATGGATCAGGACGGGGCGGACGTGGGCGAGAGCGGACTGAGTGCGGATCGATCGTGATTGAGCGCGATCGGGCGCGATCGGGCGCGGAGAAGGGCGGTGGTCGTGTGACCGGCCGGGACGGGAACGCGGGGCGGACGATGCGGGCCGTACGACGACCGGAGGTGCGGCTGCCGGAGCTGGTGGCGTACGACGGAGGGGAGTGGGAGCCGGAGGGGGATTACGACGGACTGGAGTTCGCCGACGCGGACTTCGGGGGGCAGTCGGCGCGGGGCGCCCGGTTCATGGACTGCGCGGTGCGGCGGTGCGCGTGGGACGAGACGGTGCTGACCCGGGCGCGTTTCATCGACAGCGTGCTGGAGGGGGTGCGGGGCGTCGGCACGGACCTCTCGCAGGTGTCGCTGCGCGATGTGGAGGTGCGGGACGCCCGGCTGGGCGGGACGCAGCTGCACGGCGCGGTCCTGGAGCGGGTCGTGGTGCGCGGCGGGAAGATGGACTTCCTCAACCTGCGCAAGGCGAAGCTCCGCGACGTTGCGTTCGAGGACTGCGTGCTGCTGGAGGCGGACTTCGGCGGGGCCGAGCTGGAGCGCGTGACGTTCGACGGCTGCACGCTGGCGCGTACGGACTTCAGCCAGGCGCGGATGCGGGACGTCGATCTGCGGAGCGCGGCGGCGCTGGACATCGCGCGGGGCGTCGACCGGCTCGCGGGCGCGGTGATCAGCCCGGCCCAGCTCATGGACCTGGCCCCGGCCTTCGCGGCCGAGGTGGGCGTACTGGTGGAGTGACGAGCGGGAGCCCGGAAGAGGACGCGGAAGGGGACGCGGAAGCGGAGGAGACGGAGGGAGCGGGGGCGTGGTCAGACGCGGGGGAAGCGGGCCTGGAGGTCCCATACGAGCGGGTTGTCGGCCAGCCCGTCATGCATGTCCGTGAGGTCGGCGATCAGGTCGTGCAGGAAGTCGCGGGCCTCGCGGCGCAGCACGGCGTGGTTGAAGCTGAGCGGCGCCTCGTCGACCGGCACCCAGTCGGCGGTGACGTCGACCCAGCCGAAGCGGCGCTCGAACAGCAGCCGGTCGGCTGACTCGGTGAAGTCCAGTTCGGCGTGTTGCGGGCGGGCGGCGCGGCTGCCGTGCGGGTCGCGGTCGAGCCGCTCGACGATGTCGCACAGGGCCCAGGCGAAGTCCAGGACCGGCACCCAGCCCCAGGCCGTGGACAGTTCCCGGTCCGTCTCGGTGTCGGCGAGATAGACGTCCCCGCAGAACAGGTCGTGGCGCAGCGCGCGGGCGTCCGCGGTGCGGTAGTCCGTCTGCGGGGGGTCAGGGAAGCGCCGGGAGAGCGAGTAGCCGAGGTCGATCACGTAGCTGATGGTCGCACGTCGGTCGGAGTGATCGCTCCGGGCCGGACGCGGCGGGGCCGGGCGCGGCAGGGGGCGGGCGTGGCCGGGGCCGGGCGTGGCCGGGGCCGGGCGCCGGGCGGCCGGCCCGGTTTACGGCACGGGCTCTCGCTCTCAGTGCTGGGTGAGGATGCGGGGGCCGTCGTCGGTGACGGCGATGGTGTGCTCGAAGTGGGCGGCGCGGCTGCCGTCCGTCGTGCGCAGGGTCCAGCCGTCGTCCGCCGCGTAGTACCCGTCGTCGCCGCCGGACAGGAACATCGGCTCGATGGCGATGACGAGGCCGTGGCGGAGCACGAAGCCGCGGCCGGGCCGGCCCTCGTTCGGCACCGCCGGATCCTCGTGCATGTGGCGGCCGATGCCATGCCCTCCGAAGTCCGCCGGAATGCCGTAGCCGGCGGCGCGGCCGATGCTGCCGATGGCGTGCGAGATGTCGCCGATGCGGGCGCCCACCACGGCCGCCGCGATGCCCGCCTCCAGCGCGCGCCGGGTGGTGTCCATGAGCCGCTGGTCCTCGGGGCTCGGCGTGCCGACGGCGACGGTGACCGCCGCGTCGCCCGTCCAGCCGTCCAGGGCCGCGCCGCAGTCGATGCTGAGCAGATCGCCGTCGCGCAGCCGGTACGGACCCGGGACGCCGTGCACGATCGCGTCGTTGACGGAGATGCAGAGGGTGGCGGGGAAGGGGACGGGGGCGAAGGACGGGCGGTAGTGGAGGAAGGGGGAGGTGGCTCCCGCCTCGGCCAGTACCGACCGGGCGACCTCGTCCAGTTCGCTCAGCCGCACGCCGGGCGCGGCTGCCGCGCGTACGGCCGTGAGGATGTCGGCGACGACGCGGCCCGCGGGGCGCATCGCTTCGAGAGCGGTGTCGGTCTTGATCTCGACCATGGGTGAACCTCCGTGATGCCGGCCGTGTGGCGCGGGAACGACTGACGATGCCGGTCGCCAATTCTTATACCGGTATTTCTTTACCGGTATTAGTATCACGGGTATGGTCCGTACACCTCTGACTCCATGGGAACGCGAGCGCGGCGAGCGGCTGGGTGCGCTGCTGCGGGCGGCGCGCGGCGATCGCAGCATGGTCGAGATCGCGGCGGCCGCGGGGCTCTCGGCGGAGACGCTGCGCAAGATCGAGACGGGGCGGGCGCCGACTCCGGCGTTCTTCACGGTCGCCGCGCTGGGCGCGACGCTCGGCATGTCCCTCGACGAACTGGCGACACTCGCCGCCCCCGCATCCGACCCCGCCACGTCCCCACCGGTCGAAGCCGCCTGACCCCCACCGGCGGGCCCGTGGCGACCCCCGCCGACCGAAGCCGCCCTGAGCGCCACCAACCGGCTTCAACGTCGCCTCGGGGTGGGCGGGAATGATGCCGGCGTCGCAGGCGCGGGCGGCCGTCGACCAGGTGCGTACGGGCCGGTCGGATGGCGGCGGGCCGCAGGTGGAGGAGGCGGCGTCATCATGACCGGCGTGTTGTCGAAGTCAGTACATCCGCGGGCCATATGCGGACAGCAAAGGCCGCCCGACCCGCTCAACGGCAGGTCGGACGGCCTTTCGTCAGCGTGATCAGACGTTGACGCCGAAGTCCTGGGCGATGCCGACCAGGCCCGAGGCGTAGCCCTGGCCGACGGCGCGGAACTTCCACTCCGCGCCGTTGCGGTAGAGCTCGCCGAAGACCATCGCGGTCTCGGTGGCCGCGTCCTCGCTGAGGTCGTAGCGGGCGATCTCGGCGCCGCCGGCCTGGTTGACGATGCGGATGAAGGCGTTGCGCACCTGGCCGAAGTTCTGGCTGCGGTTCTCGGCGTCGTAGATGGAGACCGGGAAGACGATCTTCTCGACGTCGGCGGGCAGCGCGGCGAGATTGACGTTGATCTGCTCGTCGTCGCCCTCGCCCTGGCCGGTGACGTTGTCACCGGTGTGCACGATGGACTGGTCCGGCGTGGCCTTGTTGTTGAAGAACACGAAGTGCTGGTCCGAGAAGACCTTGCCGCTCGGGTTGACCGCGATCGCGCTCGCGTCGAGGTCGAAGTCCGTGCCCGTGGTGGTGCGGACGTCCCAGCCGAGGCCGACCGTGACGGCGGTCAGGCCCGGAGCCTCCTTGGTGAGCGAGACGTTGCCGCCCTTGGACAGGCTTACAGCCATGGGAGTGCCCTTTCCTCGTCGAATCATCGGGCTCCGTACTCCGGACGAAGCTACCGTCACCCTGCACAACGTCAGCCGGGGACCAGGAGGTTCCAGCTTCCTTTACTTTCTTTGCCAAGCCCTGACGCCGTCCCCGTCGGCGCCGTTCGCGCGGCTGCCGAAATGCGGGTGACGGAACGGGGCCGGACGCGGGATCATGGGGGCATGTCCGGGCCCTATGTCATCCGCGGTTCGGTCGTCCTCCCGGAGTCGGAGCTCGTCTGGCGCTTCTCACGGTCTTCCGGGCCCGGCGGCCAGCACGTCAACACCTCCGACAGCCAGGTGGAGCTGCGCTTCGACCTGGCCGCGACCGATGCGCTGCCCGAGGTCTGGAAGGAGCGCGCGCTGCAGCGGCTGGAGGAGCGCGGGCGGCTGATCGACGGTGGCGTGGTGTCCGTACGGGCGTCCGAGCACCGCTCCCAGTGGCGCAACCGCGAGACGGCCGCGGTCCGGCTCGCGTCGTTGCTGGCGGAGGCGTCCGCGCCGCCGCCGAAGGCACGCCGCAAGACGCGGATCCCGCGCGGCATCAATGAGCGCAGGCTGCGCGAGAAGAAGCAGCGCGGCGACACCAAGCGCGGCCGCTCGGGCCGCGACTGGCACTGAGCCGCGACTGGCACTGACCGGGCCCAGGACAGGGCCGGACCCCGCCGGGCCCTGCCCCGGCCCGTGAGTACCGCAAGGACCTGGCCCTACCCCAGCTTCCGGTACCGCCCCCGGAAGTACGTCAGCGGGTTGCTCTCGATGTTCGGGGTGTGGGCGGTCAGTACGCGGCCGATGACGAGGGTGTGATCGCCGGCCACGACGCGCTGTTCCGTGCGGCACTCCATCGTGGCGAGGGCGCCCTTCACCAGTGCGGCGCCGGTCTTCTCGCCCCGTACGTGCGGGACGCCCGCAAAGAGCAGGCGGTCGCTGAGGCGGCCCTTCATGGAGAACTGGCCGGCGATGTTGCGCTGGCCCTCCGTCAGGACCGAGACGGCCCACAGGGGCTGCCGCTCCAGGATGTCGTCCATCCGTGAATCGTTGCGGACGCTCACCATCACCAGCGGCGGGTCGAGCGAGACGGACATGAACGCCGTGGCGGTCATCCCCGCGTCCTCACCGACCGGAAGGTCGTCCCCTGCCGGGTCGTCCTCGTCGGCAGGGTCGTCACCGTCGGCCGGATCGTCCTCCGGGTCGAGGGCGGTGATCAGTACGACCCCGGCGGCGAGCCGGGACAGGGCGGCACGGAACTCGTCGGCACTCACCCCACCAGCATGCGGGATCATCTCCGGATCAGGGCTGGTCTCCGGCGGCGGGCTCGGCTCCGGGCCCGTCCGCGGCCCGGCATCCCGGGCGGATCCGGTGTGCGGGTCGGTGACGGCGGCGGCAGGGTTGTTCGTGAACACGTCATGAACGCTAAACGGGACCGCGGGCGGCCCGCATCGGCCCCTGGGACCAGCCGCGTCCTAGGACCCGCGACGGAGTCCGCGGGGGCCAGGGGGCGGAATTTGCGTACAGGAAGTTTACGAATGCGTCGAAGAAGGTGACGAAGTGGACGTCGGGGAAGGGGGCGAAAAGGCCCGGAAGGGGCTTCGGACGGGCTCCGTAACTTCGCGGCGTGTTCTGTGACTTGAGTCACAGCAAGGGGTAATTGTTGACCCTGTGTACCGGGTGTACAGCTCACTGTGATTCAGTGGCCGTGGCAATCGGACGACTAGAGGACGACAAGAAGCCTGGAGTTGCTGTCGAGGTCTCAGGGAGAGCGAGCGATGGAGACCGAGTCGGAGCCGTACGTCCGTCTTGCGACCCTGCGGCAGCTGCACCAAGTGGTCGCCGACCTGAACACCGCACGCAGCCTTGCGGACACCCTGCAGGCCGTCGCCGACGGGGCGATCGGCGGGCTGGGCTATGAGCTCGCCGCGGTCAATCTCGTACGGCCCGACGGCGATCTCGTGGTGGCCGCGGTCGCCGGAAGCGCGGGCGCCGAGGCGCTGCTGTCCGGCCGCGTCGGCTCCAGGGAGTCCTGGGAGCGCCGGCTGGCCATGGGGGAGCGCTGGGGCGACCTCTGCTTCATCCCGTACACCCAGGGCTGGGTGCTGGACGACGACGATGTCCCCCAGTGGCACACCTCCGGGCCCGCGCCGCGCTTCCCGGACGAGTGGCATCCGATGGACCGCCTCTTCGCACCCATGTACGCGGCCTCCTCGGGTGGCGGCGACCTGCTCGGCGTGATCTCCGTCGACCGGCCGCGCAACGGCCGGCGTCCGGGTGCCTGGGGACGCGAGGCGTTGCAGATGTTCGCTTTCCAGGCCGCGATTGCGATCAGTAATGCCCGGCTGCGGGCAAACATGCAGCGTGCGCTGGTCCGGCTGGAGCGCGAGCAGCAGGCGCTGCGGGCCAGCGAGGAAAGCTTCCGGCAGGCATTCGAGTACGCGCCGAGCGGCATGGCCATCGCCGAGATGGGCGGCGACCAGCACGGCCGGCTGCTGCGGACGAACGACGCGCTGTGCCGGCTGCTGGGGCGGCCGGCGTCCGTGATGCGCCGGTACGCGTTCTCCGACCTGGTGCATCCGGAGGACATCGGGACGCTGCTGCGGACCTCGGCGGAGGGCGGCCGCGCCGAGCTGCGGCTGGCCCGCCGGGACGGCTCGTACGTCTGGGTGAGCCTGCGCAACAGCGTCGTGGCCGACACCGCCGACGGCCCGCGCTTCCTGCTCACGCACGTCGAGGACATCGAGGAGCGCAAGCGGCACGAGCTGCAGCTCGCCCACCGCGCCAGCCATGACGCGCTGACCGGCCTGCCCAACAGCGCCGAGCTGCGGACCCGGCTCAGCGCCCGGCTGTGCTCGCGGCCGCCGGGCACGGACGAGGCGGACGCGTTCGCCTCGGCGGTCGGCGGGGAGGACGACGGGCACGGCTTCCTGCCGGACGGCGGCGCCGAGACGTTCGAGGGCTTCCACCTCTCCCGTACGAGTGCCACGTACGACAGTCATGTCCACGCGGTCGCGCCGTCGGACGGGCCCGAGGACGACGGCGCCAAGGGGCTGGCCGTGCTCTTCTGCGACCTGGACGGCTTCAAATCGATCAACGACCGGTTCGGGCACCACACCGGTGACGCGGTGCTCATCGAGGTCGCCCGGCGGCTGACCAACGGCGTACGGGACGGGGACACGGTCGCCCGGCTCGGCGGTGACGAGTTCGTCGTGCTGGCGGACGGGCTGGGCAAGGCGGACGCCGAGGACCTGGCCGTACGCCTGCGGAACGCGATCATCCCGCCGATCCGGGTGGACGGCCGGGCCGTACGGGTCGGCGCCAGCTTCGGCATCGGCTGGGCCGGCTGCGGGATGTCGGCCGAGGAGGTCCTGCAATCCGCCGACCAGCGGATGTACGTCGAGAAGCGGTCCCGCTCGAAGGCGAACCGGCGGGTGAGCTGAGCGGCGGGTGAGCTGAGCGGCGGGCGCCCGGAGGAGCGGGCGCGCCTGCGTCCCCGGCAGCCCCTGCCCACCGCTTTGCGCCCCCGGCAGCCCCTTCGCGCCGTCCTTCGCCCCTCGGCAGGCCATGTGTCCGATGACACCTCCGGCCCGCCGGAGGCCGCCCGCACCGCGCTGACCGCCGCCGACCCCGCCGGGCGCCCGCTGTTCACCGTGCTGTAGTGATCTTGTGGCCGTACGGAACCGGCGTACGCGGCTCCGCACCGGGTAGGCTGCGCCGATGCGGCGCTGGCCGCCGGGGGCCTCACAATCACGTAGACATCAGTTTGCAAGACCGCTGGGGAGTGACGCGGAATGACGGCCGGTAGTAACGGCACGGACACGCCGGAGAACGACGATCCTTTCGGCTACCTCTACCGCTCGGAGGGCGGCGAGGCAGGCGCGCAGGGATCGGCGGGCGACGGCGCGGCGGTGCGGCAGCCGGGCGTTCCCAGGAGGTCGTACAACCAGGTGCGCGCGGTCGGCGAGCGCCAGTACGGCCAGCAGCAGTACGGCCAGCAGGCGCAGCAGCAGGCGTACGGCCGGCAGAACGCGCACTACGCGGCGCCCGAGACGCTGCCGAACGGTGGCCAGCGCCCGGCGGGCCCTGCGGGGCACGGTGCCGGCGCCGGTGACCAGGGCCCGCGCCGCAACCGCAACGGCCTGCTCATCGGCGCCATCGCCGTGGTCGCCGTGGTCTGCGTCGGCATCGGCGTCGCGATGATCTCCAACAGCGACGAGAAGAAGCCCGACGAGGCCGGCGGTGCCGGCACGTCCACCGGTCAGAGCCAGGAGCCGAGCGAGAAGCCGTCCGGCAAGCCCGCCGAGCTCGACCTGCCCAAGGCCGACGCGGGCAGCCTGCGGCTGGACGGCACGGCGACCACCGCCAAGGACATCCCGGGCGCCCGCTCGGCCGGCGGTCTGTACGTCACCGGCATGAACACGCCGGGTGCCGCCGCCACCTGGAACCTGGACGTGCCCAAGGACGGCCAGTACACCGTCTTCGTGGGGTACGGCGTGCCGGGCAAGGACGCCGACTCGACGCTGTCGATCAACGGCAAGGCCCGCGACTCGAAGCTCAACATGAAGAACTTCGCGGGGGCCAAGGAAGGCGACTGGGAGAAGGGCTGGACCCGGACCTTCGCCTGGGTCGACCTCACCAAGGGCACCAACACGATCAAGATCTCCTGCGAGCAGGGGAACCAGTGCGACTTCAACCTTGATCAGGTGTGGCTGAAGGCGGGTCAGGTCACCAAGCCGTAGCCGCGTGGCAGGCCGCTCACGCGGCCGCCGGGCCCTCCCTGACCTTGATCTGGTCCAGCAGTTCCCCGTACGTCGCGCGGTCGAATTCGCCCGCGGTCTGGGCGCGTACCGTCGCCGCCGACAGGGCCACCGCGCGGACCAGCCGGTCCGGCCAGGACAGCCCTTCCACCAGGCCGGACAGCAGTCCGGCCACCGCCGAGTCGCCCGCTCCCGTGGGGTTGCCCGCGATCCGCTGCGGCGGCGCGGCCTGCCAGGAGCCGTCCGCGGTCACCGCGAGCATGCCGTCCGCGCCGAGCGAGGCCGCGACCGTGTGCGCGCCCCGGCGGCGCGCGTCCCTGGCGGCCCGCAGCGGCTCGTTGTGCCCGGTCAGCGACGCCAGCTCGGCGGCGTTGGGCTTGGCGAGGTCGGGCCGCGCCGCGAGGCCGCGGCGCAGCGGCTCGCCGCTGGTGTCGAGGAGGACGGGGACGCCGGCCGCGCGGGCCGTACGGGTGAGCCGGGCGTACACGTCCACCGGCACGCCGGGCGGCAGGCTGCCGCACAGGGCCACCGCCTGCGCGTCGTCGAGGAGTTCGCGGTACGTGGTGAGGAAGGCGTCCCACTCGGCGGGGGAGACGGTGGGGCCCGGCTCGTTGAGCTGAGTGGTGTCGCCGCCCGCGGTGTCCACGACGGCGACGGTGCGCCGGGTGGCGCTGCCGATCGGTACCAGCGCGTCGGTGACGCCGGTCTCCTGGGCGAGCATGGCGCGCAGCGCGTCGCCGGTGCCGCCGCCGGCGAATCCGGTGGCGACGGTGTCATGGCCCAGGGCGGCGAGCACCCGGGCGACGTTCAGGCCCTTGCCGCCGGGGCGTTCGGACACCTCGGTCACCCGGTTGGTGCCGCGCGGGCGGAGCCGCGGTACCCGGTAGGTGATGTCGAGTGCGGCGTTCAGCGTGACCGTGAGGATCATGGTTCCCCCTCCCGCGCAGTGGTCGGACGGCCGTGGTGAGCGGCCGGTTACGGACGAGTGCGCGAGCGATCATGCCATCGCTGACGGCAGTTGGCACAGGGCGCGGGTGCCGCCCGGGCCGCGGATGCGGACCAATCGGCCCAGTGCGTGTCTTTCGGACCGGCCCGCCGGCAGACGCGCCCTGGTCCGGGCGGGGTGCCGCCCGGACCGTCCGCACCTGTTTCCTTACCCCGCCTGCGGTGGGCGTACCACCCACTCGCCCCTGCGCATGACGCCCACCAGGTCGTACGACGCGTCCAGTACGACCAGGTCGGCGTCCTTGCCGGGCTCGATGGAGCCGGTCCGGTCGTCGATGCCCAGCAGCCGGGCGGGGTTGGCGGACAGGGCCTGTACGGCCGCTTCGATGCCGAGCCCGTCGATCGTGACGGCCCGCTTGAACGCGCGGTCCAGGGTGAGCGTGGAGCCCGCGATCGAGCCGGCCGTGGGGCCGCCGTGGATGCGCGCGACACCGTCCTTGACCTCGACCTCCATGGGGCCGAGCGGGTACATGCCGTCGTTCATGCCGGCCGCGCCCATCGCGTCGGTGATGAACGCGACGCGTTCGGCGCCCGCGTGACGGAACGCCAGCTCCAGTACGGACGGGTGCAGATGGGTGCCGTCGTTGATCAGCTCGACGGTGATCCGTTCGTCCTCCAGGAGCGCGGCGATCGGGCCCGGGTCGCGGTGGTTCAGGCCCGGCATGGCGTTGAAGAGGTGCGTGGCGACGGTGGCGCCCGCGTCGATGGCCGCGCGCGTCGCGTCGTACGTGGAGTCGGTGTGGCCGATGGCCGCGATGACGCCGGAGTCGGCCAGCAGGCGTACGGAGTCCAGGCCGCCGGGCAGCTCGGGCGCGAGCGTCATCATCTTCGCCGTGCCGCGGGCCGCGTCGACCAGCTTGCGTACGGCCGATGGGTCCGGGTCGCGCAGCAGTTCGGGCTGGTGGGCGCCGCAGCGGTGCGCCGAGAGGAACGGGCCCTCGAAGTGGATGCCGGCCAGCTCGCCCTGCTCGACCAGCTCGGACAGCACGGCCGCCTGCCGGGCCAGGTCGGCCAGGTCGCCGGTGACGGTGGAGGCGGCCATGGAGGTGGTGCCGCGGCGGCGGTGGGTGTCGGCGACCTTCAGGCACTCCTCGGGGTCGGCGGAGGAGAAGGAGCCGCCGCCTCCGCCGTGTACGTGCATGTCCACGAAGCCGGGGACGATCAGATGCCCGGACAGGTCGACGGCGGTGCCGCCGGCCGCGGGGCCCACGGCGAGCCGGTGCCCGTCGACCGTGAGGGTGAGGCCGTCGACGACGCCCGCGGGCAGCGCCACCCGGGCGCCGCTGAGGATGGTTCGGTCCGCCATCAGGCAGTTACCTCCGTGGAGAGAAGATCCCAGGCCAGCAGTCCTGCGCCCAGGCAGCCGGCGGCGTCCCCGAGCGCCGCCGGAACGATCGGGGGGAGCGGCTGGAACGTAACCCGCCGCCGGACCGCCTCCCGCAGAGGCGCGAACAGCGTGTCGCCCGCCTCGGCGAGCCCGCCGCCGATGATCAGGACCCGCGGATCGAGCAGCGTGAGGCAGGTGACCAGGCCGTCCGCCAGCGCGTCGACGGCCTCCTGCCACACGGCCGCGGCCCGCGGGTCGCCGGACTCGACCGCTTTGGCGGCGTCCGCCGCCGTGGCGTCCGGGTCACCGCAGGCGGCGGCCCAGGCCCGGCCGACGGCGGCCGCGGAGGCCAGCGTCTCCAGGCAGCCGCGCTGCCCGCAGCGGCACGGCGCGCCCTGGGGGCGTACGACGATGTGCCCGATCTCGCCCGCGCTGCCGTGCGCCCCGGCTTCGATCCGGCCGCCGATGCCGATGGCGGCCGCGATGCCGGTGCCCAGCGGCAGGAAGACGAACCGGTCAGCGCCCTTGCCGGCGCCGATCCGGCCCTCGGCGAGCCCGCCGGTGCGCACGTCGTGGCCGAGCGCCACGGGGACGCCGCTGAGCCGCTCCGAGAGCAGGGCGCGCAGCGGGACGTCCCGCCAGCCGAGGTTGGCGGCGTACACAGCGGTGCCGGCGGCCTCGTCGATGATGCCGGGGACGGCGACGCCGGCCGCCGCCGCGGGGACGCCGTACCGCCGCGCACCCAGGTCGCGCAGCTCGGCGGCGAAGTCGAGGATCGTCTCGACCACCGCCTCGGGGCCGCGCTCGCGTCCGGTGGCGCGGCGTGCCTCGTGCAGCAGGACGGGGGGCCGGACCGGCGTGCCGTCGGAGGACGACGACTCCGTACCGACGAGTGCGGCCTTGATCCCGGTGCCGCCCACATCGAGCGCGATGACATGTCTCACGCGGCACAGTCTCCCGCGAGACGCCCCGAGAGGTCTAGTCCACTGCGGTGTCGGTGCCCGGGCGCCGGGGCGGAAGGCCGGTTCACGCGCTGTGTACGGGGAGTTGGGCGGCGGGCCGCGGGCGTGCCGCCGGCCGGTCGTCGGCGCGTCGCGGGCGCGGGACGGCCGGGTGGCGCTATGGAGGAGGCTCGCATTCCGGTTCGCTGATGCGAAATGGATACCTGGTTTGGTGTAGACCTTGTGACGGTGTGCGGGGCAGACTCGCAGCTCAGCGCCCGTCGGGGGGTGATCCCCACCGCCGCGGCGCGTCCCGGAACGTAGTGCACATCTGGACTCAAAGGGCGGAACAGGGCAGCAATGGCAGTACAGCGACGCTACAAGAGCCTGGCGGCGGCGGGTATCGCGACGGCCATGACACTGGCGCTGGCCTCCTGCTCCGGCGGCCCCGTCGGCGACGACGACGTCACCCTGAAGCTGGTCGCCGCCGACTACGGCGACAGCTCCGCCAACTCCAGCAAGCACTACTGGCACGACGTGGTCGAGGCCTTCGAGGCCAAGCACCCGCACATCAAGGTCGACGTCGACGTCTACAGCTGGAAGGACGTCGACAAGGAGGTCGAGAAGCGGGTCAAGGCCGGCAACGCCCCCGACATGGCCCAGATCGGCGCCTACGCCGACTACGCCGCCGAGGGCAAGCTCTACAGCGCCGACGACCTGCTCTCCATCAGCACCCAGGCGGACTTCACGCCCGGCCTCGCGGACGCGGGGGAGTACCACCGCGTCCAGTACGGCATGCCCTTCGGGGCCAGCACGCGCCGCCTCTTCTACAACAAGAAGCTCTTCGCGCAGGCCGGCATCGCGAGCCCGCCCAAGACCTGGTCCGACATCAAGCAGGACGCGCAGCTCCTGAAGGCCGCGGGCGTGAAGATCCCCTTCGCGCTGCCGCTCGGCCCCGAGGAGACCCAGGCCGAGACCATGATCTGGATGCTGAGCGGGGGCGGCGGCTACACCGACTCCATCGGCAAGTACACGATCGACTCGCGGCAGAACGTCCGCACGTTCAAGTGGGTCAAGGACAACCTCGTCGCCCCGGGCCTGACCGGCACCGACCCCGCGAAGCTCAACCGGCAGGACGGCTTCAACGCCTTCGCGAGCGGCCAGGCCGGCATGCTCAACGGCCACCCCACGCTGATGCAGCAGGCCAAGGCCAAGGGCATCGACTACGGCACCGTCGCGCTCCCCGGCATCACCGGCCCGGCCAAGTCCACCATGGGCGTCGCCGACTGGATGATGGGCTTCAAGCAGCACGGACACCGCGCCCAGATCGGCCAGTTCCTCGACTTCGTCTACAACCAGGACAACGTCATGCGGTTCTCCGGCGACTACGGCCTGCTGCCCGTCACCGTCTCCGCCTCCCAGAAGATGCTCGTGGACGACAAGTACAAGAAGCTGCACGGCTTCCTGAAGCAGCTGCCGGAAGCGGAGTTCTACCCCGCCGACAAGACCTCCTGGCCGCTGGTCAGCAAGACCATCAAGGCCAATATGGGCGGCGCGGTCGGGAAGAACGGCGACCCCGCGGCGGTGCTCACCGACATCCAGAACACCGCCAATGAGGCGGACAACGCGACGCAGTGACGCCCGTCGGGCCGCCCCCGCGGCCGCCCGGCCGGGTGATCAGTAGGGATGTCGTACCGCCGGGCTATCGTGGTCGTGTGGTCCCCGAATCGCCGTCCGAGCGGCTGTCAGCGCGCGACGAGGCCGTGCTCGCCGTGGAGCGCCGCTCCTGGGCGGGGCCCGGCGCCAAGGAGCGCGCGATACGCGAGCGGCTCGGCATCTCGCCGACCCGCTACTACCAGCTGCTCAACGCCCTCCTGGACGACCCGCGCGCGCTCGCCCACGACCCCGTGACGGTGAACCGGCTGCGGCGGGTGCGGGAGGAGCGCCGGGCCCGCCGCTGACGGCCCACGGATCGCGGTATGCGCCCCCCGTATGCCCCGCCCCACCGATAGGCTCGGCCCCATGGGCAGCCCCGAGAACCCCCTCGCGCAGCCGAAGACCGAAGCGGGCCGTGCGGGCCTGGCCGGCTTTCTCGCCCGGCCCGCCGACGCCGTCGTCGCGCTCGACTTCGACGGCACCCTCGCCGGCATCGTCCCCGACCCCGAGCAGGCCCGCGCCCACCCCGGCGTCGTCCGGGCGCTCACCCGCCTCGCCCCGCTGCTGCGCTCCGTCGTGGTGATCACCGGCCGCCCGGCGCAGACGGCCGTCCGGCTCGGCGGCTTCGCGGACGTGGCCGGCCTGGACCACCTCGTCGTCCTCGGGCACTACGGCGCGGAGCGCTGGGAGGCCGCCACCGGCCGGATCGAGGCGCCCGCGCCGCCGCCGGGGGTCGCCGCCGCGACCGCCGAGCTGCCCGGCCTCCTGGAGGGCTCCGGAGCCTGGCAGGGCGGGCCGGTCGACACCGCGATCGAGACCAAGGGTGGCCGGGCCGTCGCCGTGCACACCCGCCGCACCGCCGACCCGCAGGGCACCTTCGAGGCGCTGCGCGCGCCGCTGGCCGCGCTCGCCGAGCGGCACGGCCTGATCGTCGAGCCCGGCCGCTTCGTCCTGGAGCTGCGCCCGCCCGGCGTCGACAAGGGCGTCGCGCTCACGTCGTACGTCCGCGAGGTGGGCGCCGGCGCGGTCCTCTACGCGGGCGACGACCTCGGGGACCTGGCCGCCTACGCCGCCGTCGACGCGCTGCGCGCCGAGGGCCTGCCCGGAGTACTGGTGTGCAGCTCGGCAACGGTGGGCGAGGGCGCCGAGGAACTGGCGGCCCACGCCGACCTGGTCGTACCGGGCCCACCCGGGGTCGTGAAACTGCTGACGGGGCTGGCGGAGGCGCTGGCGACGCACGCCTGAGGGCGCGCCCCGCAGGGGCGCAGCCCCAGGGGCGCGGGGAACTGCGCGAGCAACCACAACGGCGGGCCAGCCGGCAACGGACCGCCCGGGGCAGCCCGGAACCGCCCGGCTTCAGCCCCGCAGGTCCCGCAGCTGGTCCAGGAACCACTGCGCCGGCGGCAGCGCCGTCGCCGCCGCCGCCAGCCGCTTCGTGCGCTCCGCGCGCTCGTCCCGCGGCATCGTCAGCCCCGCGTGCAGCGCCTCCGCCGTGCCCCCGATGTCGTACGGATTGATCACCAGCGCGTCCTCCGACAGCTCCGCGCAGGCCCCGGCCTCCCGGGAGAGGACCAGCGCGCAGCCCGCCTCGGACACCACCGGCACCTCCTTCGCGACGAGGTTCATGCCGTCGCGGATGGGGTTGACCAGCGCGACGTCGGCGAGCCGGTAGGCGGCCAGGGAGCGCGCGAAGTCGTCCTTGACGTGCAGCACGACCGGCAGCCAGCCGTCCGTGCCGAACTCGTGGTTGATCTCCTCCGCCAGCCGCCCCACCTCCTCGGTGTACTGCCGGTACACCGCCAGGTCCTGCCGCGAGGGATAGGCGAACGCTATGTGCACCACCCGGCCGCGCCACTCGGGGCGGTCGGTCAGCAGCCGCCGGTACGCCTGGAGGCCGCGCACGATGTTCTTCGACAGCTCCGTGCGGTCCACCCGCACGACCGTCTTCCGCGGCGCGCCGTCCTCCCCGGTACCGATCTGCTCGCGCAGGTCCGCCAACCGCTCGTCGACGTCCGGCTGCCGGGAGCGCTCGCGCAGGAAGTCCGCGTCGGCGCCCAGGCCGTGCACCCCGAGCCGGGTGGTCCGGCCCTCGTACGTGACGCGCAGGCCCGCCTCCCCGTCCCGGGCGACCTCGGCGCCCAGCACCGCGGCGCAGCACTCCGCGAACGCCGCGGCCCAGCGGTGGGTCAGGAACGCCGCCCGGTCGCCGCCCAGGATGCCGCGCAGCACCTCGGCCGCCACGTCGTCCGGCAGCAGCCGGAAGTAGTCCGGCGGCGCCCAAGGGGTGTGCGAGAAGTGGCCGATGCGCAGGTCGGGGCGGCGCTCGCGGAGCAGCCCCGGGACCAGCGTGAGGTGGTAGTCCTGCACGAGGACGGCGGCGCCGGGCGCGGCGGCCGCGGCGAGCGCGTCCGCGAAGGCGGCGTTGTACGCCTCGTACGACGCCCACTGGCCGCGGAAGTCCGCGTCGAACGCCGGCTCCAGCGGCGTCTGGTACAGCAGGTGGTGGATGAACCACAGCACGGAGTTGGCGACGCCGTTGTACGCGTCCGCGAAGACCTCGGGCGCGATGTCCAGCATCCGGACGGACTGCCCGCCGGTGTCGCCGGGGTCCAGCAGTCCGTCGCCGTCGGCGGCGGCCCGGCGCGCCGCCTCCCGGTCGCCGTCGCCGAGCGCGGCGCAGACCCACACGGCCCCGGCGTCCGGGCCGATGGCCGACAGGCCGGAGACCAGCCCGCCGCCGCCGCGTTTGGACGTCAGCGTGCCGTCCTCGCCCAAGGCGTAGGAGACCGGACCGCGGTTGGACGCGACGAGAACCTGGGCACCTGAGCTGGAGGAGACCATGCCGATGACCTAACCCGCCACAGATCCGCTCAAACGTACGGCCGGGAGCGCATCGAGGGCGCAGCCGCACGTCGGGCGCCGCGTCCCCTCATGCCGCGCGCCGTTCCGCGTACTCCGGTATGTCGCGCATCGGCGGCCGCTCCTCGGTGTCCACGTCGGTCGTCCGCGGGACGAAGCCGCCCTCCGCACCGCGGTCGAACTGGGTGAGCCGGGGCCGTACGAGGTGCCCGCGTGCCAGCCGCAGCTGGGCGGTGCGGTAGATGGCCGCTGCCATCCGGCCGAGCGCCTGCCCGTCCTGGTGCCGGTGCTTGCGCACGCCCACGTCGACCTGCGCCAGCGCGTCCAGGCCGACCGTGTGCAGCGCGTCGACCAGCAGGCCCAGTTCGACGCCGTACCCGACGGGGAAGGGCAGCCGCTCCAGCAGCGAACGGCGGGCCGCGTACTCGCCGCCCAGCGGCTGGACGAAACCGGCCAGCTGCGGCCAGTGCAGATTGAGCAGCGGGCGGGCCACCAGCTCGGTGACCCGTCCTCCCTGGCCCCCCTTGGGGCCGCCGGCGCCCTCGCCCAGCGGCCGGTCGTACATCGCCTTCACGAACTGCACCCGCGGCTCGGTCAGCAGCGGCCCGACGATCCCGGACACGAAGTCGGCGGAGAACTCGCGCAGGTCGGCGTCGACGAAGCAGACGATGTCGCCGCTGGTGGCCAGCAGCGAGCGCCACAGCACCTCGCCCTTGCCGGGCACCGTCGCCAGCCGGGGCAGGATCGCGTCGCGGTGCACGACCCGGGCGCCCGCGGCGGCCGCGACCTCGGCCGTGCGGTCGGTGGAGCCGGAGTCCACCACGACCAGCTCGTCGACCAGCGGCACCGCGGCGGACATCAGGTCGCGGCGGATGATCTCCACGATCGTGCCGACCGTGGCTTCCTCGTCGAGCGCCGGCAGCACTACGCTGACCGTCTGCCCCGTACGGCTCTTCGCTGCCAGCAGCTGGTCGAGCGATCGGTCGGCGGCTGACCATGAGCGGCCGGCCAGCCAGCGCTCCACCTCTTCCAGCACGAATCCGTCTCCTTCTGCTACGCGCGTGAGCCATCTTGCTACGCGGTGTGAGCCATCTCGCGGTTCGGACGGCTATCTCAACCGTCCACCCCTTCGGTTACAGTCTTGAACAACGCGGATGACCACCGCATGCCGGGGTCACCGCTGAACAAACGCCTGTGTTTCGTACACAGGCCATACCGCTCATCCAGAGGGGCAGAGGGATACGGCCCGTTGAAGCCCCGGCAACCCTCCAGCCGGTCTTGCCGCCAGGACGCTGATGTCCGCCGCGCGAGGCTCCCGGCTAGGGAAGGTGCCAAATCCGTCTCACGGCGAAGTGCGTCGTGAGGAAGATGAGGAGAAAGGGCCTCGCCTCCATGGCTGTGCAAGCTTCCGAAAGCACCACTTCCGCCGTCACCCTCGGTCCCGCCGCCGCGCTGTCCTGCCGCGAGTGCGGTACGCGCTTCCCGCTCGGTCCGATCTTCGCGTGCCAGGAATGTTTCGGGCCGCTCGAAGTGGCCTACGACCTGCCGAGCGGCGACCCCGAGGGCCTGAGGAAGCAGATCGAGGCCGGTCCGAACAACATCTGGCGGTACGCGCCGCTGCTGCCCGTCCCCGCCGACGTGGCCGACAAGCCCAACCTCAACCCGGGCTTCACCAAGCTGGTCAAGGCCGACCGCCTCGCCGCCGAGCTCGGCGTCACCGGCGGGCTGTACGTGAAGGACGACTCGGGCAACCCGACGCACTCCTTCAAGGACCGCGTCGTGGCGATCGCCGTCGAGGCGGCCCGCGCCTTCGGCTTCACCACCCTGTCCTGCTCCTCCACGGGCAACCTGGCCGGCGCGGTCGGCGCCGCGGCGCGCCGGGCGGGCTTCCGCTCCTGCGTGTTCATCCCGCACGACCTGGAGGCCGGCAAGGTCGTCATGGCCGCGGTCTACGGTGGCGACCTGGTCGGCATCGAGGGCAACTACGACGACGTCAACCGCTTCTGCTCCGAGCTCATCGGCGACCCGCTGGGCGAGGGCTGGGGCTTCGTGAACGTCAACCTCCGCCCGTACTACGGCGAGGGCTCCAAGACGCTCGCGTACGAGATCTGCGAGCAGCTCGGCTGGGAGCTCCCGGACCAGCTGGTCATCCCGATCGCCTCGGGCTCGCAGCTCACGAAGATCGACAAGGGTCTGAAGGAGCTCATCGCGCTGGGCCTGGTCGAGGACAAGCCGTACAAGATCTTCGGTGCCCAGGCCGAGGGCTGCTCGCCGGTCTCGACGGCCTTCAAGGCCGGCCACGACGTCGTACGCCCGCAGAAGCCGAACACCATCGCCAAGTCGCTGGCGATCGGCAACCCGGCGGACGGCCCGTACGTGCTCGACATCGCCCGCCGCACCGGCGGCGCGGTGGAGGACGTCAATGACGAGCAGGTCGTGGACGCGATCAAGCTGCTGGCCCGCACGGAGGGCATCTTCGCGGAGACCGCGGGCGGCGTGACCGTCGGCGTCACCAAGAAGCTCATCGAGAACGGGCAGATCGACCCGGCGAAGTCCCTCGTCGTCCTCAACACCGGCGACGGGCTCAAGACGCTGGACGCCGTGGCGCCGACCACCGGCCCGACCGCGACCATCCGCCCGAGCCTGGACGCGTTCCGCGAGGCCGGCCTCGACAAGTAGTGGGGTTCCGGCGGGCCCGTCGGCGGGCCCGCGCCGCCTCCCCGCTCCGCCGCGCCGCGGAGCCTTTGTACTCGTTTTCCCGGAACCTGGAAGGTAGAAGAACCCCATGAGCGTGAGCGTCCGCATCCCCACCATTCTCCGCACCTACACCGACGGCAAGGCCGAGGTCTCCGCCGAGGGCGCGAACCTCTCCGAGGTCATCGCGGACCTGGAGAAGAACCACACCGGCATCGCGGCCCGCGTCCTGGACGACACCGGCAAGCTGCGCCGCTTCGTGAACGTCTACGTCAACGACGACGACGTGCGCTTCGAGCAGGGGCTGGAGACGCCGACTCCGGACGGCGCCGGCGTTTCGATCATCCCCGCGGTGGCCGGCGGCTGCTGAAAAGCCTCTCGTCGCCCGGCGCACGCCCCTTTGTGCGCCCCGTGTGCGCCCCCTGTGCACCGTCTCGTGGGTGACGGCATACGACTCCTGGAATCGCCCCGTCCGCAGCGAAAGCGGACGGGGCGATTCCATGTCGTTAAAGGCGATACAGTTGAGGTGAATCCTCTTCGCGCGCGTGCCTGACGCATATGAGAACGCGACAAGATGTGCCCAAACTGTGTGCGCATTTTGTCGTGTTGATGAGCTATGCCCGGCCCGGCTTGCCCAGAATTATTGAGACTTCGCCGTAAATCGGCGAATGGTCGTGGGCAGAATTCTCGTCCGATTGACCTGTTGCGCTGGGCATCGGTGCAGATACATTCAGCGGCGGTCGACGCGTTCCGGCGCACACCCTCCTTGGGGGTGAGGTCTGACCCGGGTCCGCGGAGTGCGGTCCTGCGCAAGGGCCAGCAATAGGGGAGTTAGGAATGGCTCAGGGCACCGTCAAGTGGTTCAACGCGGAGAAGGGGTACGGCTTCATCGCGGTCGACGGTGGTGCGGATGTTTTCGTCCACTACAGCGCGATCCAGATGGACGGTTACCGCACCCTTGAGGAAGGTCAGCGGGTCGAGTTCGAGATCTCGCAGGGCCAGAAAGGGGCCGCAGGCGGACATGGTTCGCGTGGCCGGCTGAAGCGCCGACCGACTGCAGCGTACGGAGGCCCGTGTCCCCTGAGGGGGGCACGGGCCTCTCGTTGTGCGCGGGTGCGGAGGCGCTTCTCTGTTCCCAAGCTTGCACTCGGAGGGGTCGAGTGCTAATCATTGGGCTTAGCACTCTCCCAGTGAGAGTGACAGAACTTGGATCGGGTCAGCGAGGTCCGCAGGCCGGGTGGGGCAAGGAACCACACGGCACGCAGACCGTCCGTCGCGGGCGCGGGCGCGGTCCGGAGCAATCCACCCCTGTCCGGGAGGACCACTTCACATGGCCAAGATCATCGCGTTCGACGAGGAGGCACGGCGCGGTCTCGAGCGCGGGATGAACCAGCTCGCCGACGCCGTCAAGGTCACCCTTGGCCCCAAGGGCCGCAACGTCGTCCTTGAGAAGAAGTGGGGCGCCCCCACGATCACCAACGATGGTGTCTCCATCGCCAAGGAGATCGAGCTCGAGGACCCGTACGAGAAGATCGGCGCCGAGCTGGTCAAGGAGGTCGCGAAGAAGACGGACGACGTCGCCGGTGACGGCACGACGACCGCGACCGTCCTGGCCCAGGCCCTGGTCCGCGAAGGCCTGCGCAACGTCGCGGCCGGCGCCAACCCGATGGCTCTGAAGCGCGGCATCGAGCGCGCCGTCGAGGCCGTCTCCGCCGCTCTGCTGGAGCAGGCGAAGGACGTGGAGACCAAGGAGCAGATCGCCTCCACCGCCTCCATCTCCGCCGCCGACACCCAGATCGGCGAGCTCATCGCCGAGGCCATGGACAAGGTCGGCAAGGAAGGCGTCATCACCGTCGAGGAGTCCCAGACCTTCGGTCTGGAGCTCGAGCTCACCGAGGGTATGCGCTTCGACAAGGGCTACATCTCGGCGTACTTCGCCACCGACATGGAGCGTATGGAGGCGTCGCTCGACGACCCGTACATCCTGATCGTCAACTCCAAGATCTCCAACGTGAAGGACCTCCTTCCGCTGCTGGAGAAGGTCATGCAGTCGGGCAAGCCGCTGCTGATCATCGCGGAGGACGTCGAGGGCGAGGCCCTGTCGACCCTGGTCGTCAACAAGATCCGTGGCACCTTCAAGTCCGTCGCCGTGAAGGCCCCGGGCTTCGGTGACCGCCGCAAGGCCATGCTCGGCGACATCGCCATCCTCACCGGTGGCACCGTCATCTCCGAGGAGGTCGGCCTCAAGCTCGAGAACGCCGGTCTGGACCTCCTGGGCCGCGCCCGCAAGGTCGTCATCACCAAGGACGAGACCACCATCGTCGACGGTGCCGGTGACAGCGAGCAGGTTCAGGGCCGCGTCAACCAGATCCGCGCCGAGATCGAGAACTCGGACAGCGACTACGACCGCGAGAAGCTGCAGGAGCGCCTGGCGAAGCTCGCCGGCGGTGTTGCGGTCATCAAGGCCGGTGCCGCGACCGAGGTCGAGCTCAAGGAGCGCAAGCACCGCATCGAGGACGCCGTTCGCAACGCGAAGGCGGCCGTCGAGGAGGGCATCGTCGCCGGCGGTGGCGTCGCCCTGCTGCAGGCTTCCTCGGTCTTCGAGAAGCTCGAGCTCGAGGGTGACGAGGCCACCGGTGCCGCCGCTGTGAAGCTGGCCCTGGAGGCCCCGCTGAAGCAGATCTCCGTCAACGGCGGCCTCGAGGGCGGCGTCGTGGTGGAGAAGGTGCGCAACCTGGCCGTCGGCCACGGTCTGAACGCCGCGACCGGCGAGTACGTCGACATGATCGCCGAGGGCATCATCGACCCCGCCAAGGTCACCCGCTCCGCGCTGCAGAACGCCGCCTCCATCGCGGCGCTCTTCCTCACCACCGAGGCCGTCATCGCCGACAAGCCGGAGAAGGCCGCCGCCGGCGGCGCCCCGGGCGGCATGCCGGGCGGTGACATGGACTTCTGATCCACCCCTTCCGGGAACGGATCAGCTGTTCAGCGCTGTACGGACCAAGGGCGGCACCCCCATCGCGGGGGTGCCGCCCTCGGGCGTTTTCGGCGGTCGGTCGGACGGACGCCGGCTCAGACGGACGCCGGCTCCTTGGCCGGGCCGTGGGTGCCCGGCCGGCCCTCACCCGGGGGCGGGGCCTGCGCCTCCTCGGCGCCCGTGTTCAGGTCGGCGAGCAGCTGCTTGCTGAAGCCGAAGAAGTACGTGGCCAGGAAGCCGACGACATAGCCCGCGAGCAGGCCGACGGCGTAGATGAGGGCCGTGGCGCCCAGGTCGTGGTTGCCCTTGAGGAGGGGGAAGAGCGCCCAGCCGGAGGGGCCGATGGCGGTGGAGCCGACGGCCGTGCCGAGCTGGTTGAACAGGCCGACGAAGGCGCCGCCGAACGCGCCGCCGACGCAGGCGGTGATGAACGGCCGGCCGAGCGGGAGCGAGACGCCGTAGATCAGCGGCTCGCCGACGCCGAGGAAGCCGGCGGGGAGCGCCGACTTGATGGTCGTACGGATCGAGCCGTTGCGCGGCAGCCGGAGGTAGACCGCGATCGCCGCGCCGACCTGGCCCGCGCCCGCCATCGCCAGGATCGGCAGCAGGACGGTGTAGCCCTGCTGCTCGATGAGGGTGGTGTGGATGGGGATGAGGGCCTGGTGGAGGCCGAGCATCACCAGCGGGAGGAAGAGGCCGCCGAGCACGAAGCCGGCGAACGCGCCGCCGTGGGCGAGGAGCCAGTTGGCGGCCGTACCGATCGCGGCGGACACCTCGCCCGCCGCGTACATCAGGCCGAAGATCGTCACCAGGCCGGTGAACAGGACCGTGAGGGTCGGCGTGACGAGCACGTCCAGCGACTCCGGCACCCACTTCCGGCACCATCTCTCGATGTACACGGCCAGTACCGCGGCGCCCAGTGCGCCCAGTACGCCGCCCTGGCCGGGGGAGAGCTTCTGGCCGAAGGCGGTGATGTTCGCGACGCCGGGGAAGACGATGATCGCCGCGACGGCGCCGCCGAGGATCGGTGTGCCGCCGAACTCCTTCGCCGTGTTGAAGCCGACGAACACCGCGATCAGGGCCATGAAGCCGGAGGCGATGGCGGCCAGCGCGGGGACGAGCGTGGGCAGCCAGCCGAGGTTGGTGAGCAGGCCGTTGATGCCGGCGATGATGCCGCAGCCGATGAGGGCGGGGATCAGCGGGACGAAGATGTTCGCGATCCTGCGGAGGAACAGCTTGAAGGGGGTGGCGTTCGCCGCCTTCCGGCGTGCCTTGATGGCGGCGCCCTGAGCGGCCAGCTCGTCGGCGGTGGTGGGGGAGTCGGGGGAGCCGGGCGCCGCGCCGTCCGGGCCGGCGGCCGGGGCGGGCGACGGCCCGTCCGCGCCGGCCGCCCGCTCCTCCTCGACCAGCTCTTCGAAGACGGGCGTGACGCGGGCGACCGTGCCGGGCCCGAGCACGATCTGGTACGTGTCGTCCTCGACCACCCCCATGACGGCCGGCAGCGCCTTGAGCGCGTCGTCCTGGACCAGCGAACGGTCCTTGATGCCGAGGCGGAGCCGGGTCATGCAGTGGGCGATGGAGGTGAGGTTGGCAGCGCCGCCCACGAGGGGCAGGAGCGCGGCGGCGGTGGCGCGGTTCTTGTCCGGGGAGCCGGAGTTCCCCTGGGGAGATGCAGAGGTCATGTGCGAGGCGCTGTTCTGTCGGAGGATGCGCCGCGGGGGCGCGGGGCAGCGGCGCCTCCCCGGGGGAGGAGGGCGCCGGGTGGTCAGCTTTCCTGGGCGGCGGCTTGGAGGGCGGCGCGCAGGTGGCCGCGGGAGTCGGCGAGCAGGCGGGCCGCGGTGGGTCCGTCCACGGAGCCGAGAATGGTCAGGATGGCGTTCTTCACCTCGCCGTCGGTGGCGGCGAGGGCTTCCTCGATCTCCGTGTCGGACGCGCCCGTGGCGAGCGCGACGATGCGCCGCGAACGGGCCCGGAGCTTGTCGTTGGACGCGCGGACGTCGACCATCAGGTTTCCGTAGGTCTTGCCCAGCCGGATCATCGTGATGGTCGAGAGCATGTTGAGGACCAGCTTCTGGGCCGTGCCGGCCTTCAGGCGGGTCGAGCCGGTCAGCAGCTCGGGGCCGACGACGACCTCGATGCCGTGGTCGGCGGCGGCCGCGAGCGCGGAGCCGGCGTTGCACGACAGGCCGACGGTCAGCGCGCCCTGGGCGCGGGCGTGCTCGACGGCGCCGATGGCGTACGGCGTGCGGCCCGAGGCGGAGATGCCGACCACCGTGTCCTCGGCGGTCAGGCCGAGCGCGTCCAGCTCGGCGGCGGCCAGGTCCTTGCTGTCCTCGGCGCCCTCCACGGCGGTGATCATCGCGGGCGGGCCGCCCGCGATCAGCCCGATCACCTCTTCGGGGTCGGTGTTGAAGGTGGGCGGGCACTCGCTGGCGTCCAGGATGCCGAGCCGCCCGGCCGTGCCGGCCCCGGCGTAGATCAGCCGGCCGCCGCGGGCCATGCGGGCGGCGATGCCGTCGATGGCGGCGGCGATCCGCGGCAGCTGCTCCGCGACCGCGGTGGGGACGGTGGCGTCCTCGCCGTTCATCGTGCGGGCGATCTCCAGGGTGGTCAGCCGGTCGATCTCGGCGAGCTCCGGCCGGAACGCCTCGGTGGTGAGGGTGTCCAGCTGGGCCCGCAGGGCGGTGTGGTCAGCGGTGGAAGTCATGGCGTGGGGGCTCTCCGAGTACGGCTGCGGGTGGGGGTGCCGCCTCGCGGCGGGGGGGTGCCGCCTCGCGGCGGTCAGCGGGTGGGGCGGTGCCGCCTCGCGGCGGGGCGCGCGGCGGTCAGCGGGTGCGGGGGGAGTGGCGGTGCGCCAGGGCCTCGTACGAAGCGGAGAGGGCGGGCGCCGCCGTTTCGTACGTCCGCTGGGCGACGCCGACGAAGAGGCAGTCGACGACGAGCAGCTGGCTCGTGCGCGAGGACATGGCCGCCGGGCGCAGCTCGCTCTCGCGGGCCGTGGACGTGGTCAGTATGTGATCGGCGTACGCGGCGATCTCGCCGTCCGGGCGGCCGGTGACCGCGATGGTCGTCGCGCCGCGGTCGAAGGCGACCCGCAGCGGCTCTATGACGTCCGTGGTGCGTCCGGAGTGGGTGATCGCGACGGCGACGTCGCCGGTCCGCATCTGCACGGCGTTGGTCACCGCGAGGTGCGGGTCGGAGTGGGCGTGCGCGATCAGGCCGATGCGCAGCAGCTTCTGGGCCAGGTCCTGGCCGACGAGGCTGGAGGCGCCGATGCCGTACACATCGATCCTGCGGGCGCCGGCGAGCGCGCCCACGGCCGCCTCCAGCTGGGTGGTGTCCAGCGCGGCCGCGGTGTCGGCGAGGCACTGCTGCTCTTCTTGCGCGAGCTTGGTGACCACGTCCGTGAGCGAGTCGTCGACCGCTATGTCCGCCGTGACGGCGGGCGCGCGGCCCGCGGCCTGCTGGGCCGCGAGGGCGGCGAGCGCCAGCCGCAGGTCGCGGTAGCCCGGGTAACCGAGCAGGCGGGAGGTGCGGACGACGGTGGCCTCGCTGGTGCCCGTGCGCTCCGCGAGGGCGGTGACGGTGAGCGCGGCGCAGCCCGCCGGGTCGCCGGCGACGGTCTCCGCGACCCGCTGCATGGAGCGGGTCATGGACGGCGCCAGCGTCCGCACCTTCGCGGCCAGGGCCGCGGGCGCGGGCGGGGTCCGCTCCGGCTGCGGCCGCCGGGCGGCGCCGGAGGCCGCGCTGGAGGTCGCGCCGGACGTGGTCGGGGCGGCGGAACCCGCGCCGCTGAAAGTTTCCTTCAGTCTGGTGCTCACCTCTGAAAAGTAATTTCAGTCACCGGTGGCGTCAATACCTCTCTGTGGCCTGTGGACAACTCCGTGCCGCAGGGACGACGCCGGGACGACGGGAACGCGTGTGGGACTTCGGCGCGTACGCGCGACAATGGGCACATGGAGTTGGAACAGGCGCTGCACGCCGCACGGGCCCTGGTGATCGCGGATCTGATGGCGGGCGATGTCGCCGACGCGGACATCGTCTCGCTGGTGGAGGACGCGGTCGCGCACCGGCGGTGGTGGGTCGAGCAGTGGCCGGAGGGCGTCGAATTCGTCGCCGGGCTCGTCGCCCAGGACGTCCAGGATTCCCTGCTGGAGCGGTACGGCCGCTGGCCGCTGTGCCCGGTGTGCACCGAGGGCGGGGACCCGCACGCGCTGGACGTGGAGCCGGAGCTGGGGCCCGACCCGCACTGGGTCTGCCCGAAGACGGCCGTCTCGGTGGCCCGGGTCGGCTCGCTCGCCGGGCCCCTGGGGAGCTGAGGGAGCGGCGTGGCGATCTACATCGATCCGCCGACCTGGCCGGGGCACGGCCGGCTGTGGTCGCATCTGGTGAGCGACGCGTCGTTCGAGGAGCTGCACGCCTTCGCGGCCCGGATCGGCGCGCCGCGGCGGGCGTTCGAGCGCGATCACTACGACCTGCCGGCGGAACGGTACGCCGACGCCGTACGGGCGGGCGCGGTCGAGATCGGCAGCAAGGAGCTGGTGCGCCGCCTGACGGCCGCGGGTCTGCGTCGTCCGAAAAACCGCCGGATCTGACCGCTTTCGTATGGTCCGATCCAGCAAGGCGGGGCGGCACCGGCTGAACTGGGCCGCCCCGCCCGCTGCGCGGAGCCTTCGATCAGAGGCGCTTGCCGCCCGCCGCGGCGCTGCGGTCGTCCGCTGTGGCGCTACGGTCGTCCGCCGCGGCCTCGTCCGGGCGGCCGGCCTCGTGCAGGAGGTGCTCCTCCGAGGACGCGACCAGCCGGGAGGCCGCGCCCGTGGAGCGCTGGATCCGGAAGGCGAAGCCCGTCGCGACGACGGCGGCAGCCGCCAGCGCGGCACCGGTCCATGCCACGGCCGGGTAGCCCCAGTGCGCGCTGATGACCAGGCCGCCCAGCCACGGGCCGAGCGTGTTGCCGATGTTGAAGGCGGCCGTCGTGGTGGCGCCGGCCAGCGTCGGCGCGGCGTTGGCGACGTTGAACATCCGGGCGTTCAGGGCCGGGGCCGTGGTGAACGCCGTGACGCCCAGCATCAGGGACAGCGCGATCGCGGCAACGGAGTTGTGCGCGGTGAGCGCGAGCACCGCCAGTACGAGGGTGGAGGCGATGATGCCCCCGAAGAGGGTCGGGAAGAGGTGCGCGTCGGCGATCCGGCCGCCTATGTAGGTACCGATGAGCGCGCCCACGCCGAAGAGCGCCAGCACCGTGGGCACCCAGCTCTCGGCGAGCCCGGCGGTGTCGGTGAGCAGCGGGGAGAGGTACGAAAAGAGGGCGAAGACCGCGGCGCCGTTCAGCGCGGTGGCGGTGAGTGCGAGCCAGACCTGCTTGTCGCGGTAGATCGTCAGCTCCCGGCGGAGCTGCGGACGGTCCTCGCCCGTAGGCACCTCCGTACGCGGCACGAGGGCGACCACGCCGACGAGGCCGATCGCGGAGAGGACCGCCACGCCCCAGAACGCGGCGCGCCAGCCGGCGCTCTGCCCGAGCAGTGCGCCGGCCGGCACGCCCGCGATGTTGGCGATGCTCAGCCCGCCGACCATCACGGCCATGGCGCGGGCGCGCGCCGTGAACGGCACGAGCGAGACGGCCACGGCCGCGCCGACCGCCCAGAACCCGGCGCAGGCCAGCGCGCTCACCACTCGGGAGATGAAGAGCACCGTGTACGAGGGCGCGAGCGCGCCCGCGACCTGTCCGACGCCGAAGACGGCGAGCAGCGCGATCAGCGTCGTGCGCCGCGGGAGGCGGAGCGTGGCGGCGGCCAGCGTCGGAGCGCCGACCACCATGCCGATCGCGAACGCCGAGACGAGCAGCCCGGCCCGGGGGATCGAGACGTGCATGTCCCGGGCCAGTGGCTGGAGGATCCCGGAGAGCATGAACTCGGAGGTCCCCAGGGCGAATACGGACAGTCCGAGGATGTAGACGGCGATGGGCATACGGGCGCGTTCGGCGCGATCAGGAGGGACAGGCATGACACGCATGAACAGCGTGAACACGCCTGACATTCCCGGTGATCCGCGCCGCCGCGACCGCCGACCGCCGACAGCCCGGCTCAGGCGTCCGCGGCCCGCTCCAGGACGCCGTCCCGTACGGCCGTGACAAACGCCGACCAGGCAGCCGGGGGCAGGACGAGCGCCGGGCCCCAGGGGTTCTTGCTGTCGCGCACCGGGACCGCGCCCGGCGCGCCGTGCCCCATCTCCACGCAGTCGCCGCCGCTGCCGCCGCTGTAGCTGCTCTTGTGCCAGCTGACGGTGGAGAGGTCGAGCGCGCGGTGTGCCGGGCGGCGGGCCGCGGTGCTGTGCGCACCGTGGCCCGCCCCGTGAACGGCACCGTGCCGCGCGGGGTGGAACGTGTGTTGATCAATAACCATCTCGGTGATCCTTCGCCGCCGACTCGATCAGTACGAGGGACGCTTCGGGTGACAGTGCAGCGGCCCGGACGAGATCGTAAGCCAATCCATACCGTTCCACATGCGAAGGCTCGTCCAACATTTGCCCTGTTGCAAGGGCTTGTAGGTACACGACGGGCGGTGCATCTGCGAATGCCATCAGCTTGAGCGAACCTTCGAGGGCCGCGTGGGCGCCCTCCGCGTACGGCAGCACCTGCACGATGACGCGATTCCGACGCATGAGTGCCGCGATATGAGTGAGCTGGGTGTGCATGGCGGCCGGACTGCCCACGGGGCGGCGCAGCACGTTCTCGTCGAGCACCGCCCAGAACAAGGGGGTTGTTGGATCCTCGAGGACGCGGGCCCGGTCCAGCCGCGCGGACAGTAAATCGTCGATGACCCCCTCCGGGGCGACCGGGTGCACCGCCCGGAACACGGCCCGCGCGTACTCCTCCGTTTGCAGCAGCCCCGGGACGAGCAGCGGGGCGTATTCCCTGATCGAGATCGCCATCGCCTCGTACTCGGCGGCGTCCGCGAAGTGTTCCGGATAGCGGGACCGCTGGGCGGCCTCGACGTTCCGCTCGAAGAACCCGTCCGTGCCGAGGATCTCGTCTATCCGCCGTGCGTACTCCCCCTGTATCCGCCGTGCGCCCGACTCGAGTTGGCCGATGAACGACCCGCTCACGAACATCGGCGCCCCGAGCTCCGCCTGCGTCAGCCCTGCGCTTTCCCGCTTGAACCGCAGCTCAGCGCCGTACAGCGCCCTCGGTGAAAGCGACGGATCCAGTTGTTTCGGCTTCGGCATGGCCCACTCCCTGTTGTGCACCTGGTGTTGTTGGATGTCACCCTCTGTCAAGCCTAACCCCGGACCGTCACCATATAGACACAACCAGTAAGTCGACACGGAGCGCGATGAGGCGCAGTGAGGCGCGGTGAGGCGCAGTGAGGTCCGCGACCGGAGAGACGAGGTACCCGGTGACGCTCCCGGCGAAGGGTTCGTATGTGTTCGACACCCGGATCGGCAGGATCGGGGAGGTGATGGGGCACGAAGGGCCCTACGTACAGCTGCGTCCGCCGGGGGGCGGACGCGAGTGGGACTGCGCACCGGCCGACGCCCGAGCCGCCACCCCGCGCGAACGCCTGGCCGCCAGGACGGCGCTGGCCAACGCGCGCAGCCGGGGAGAGCGCCGCTGAACGCGGCGCGCGAGAACGGCACGTAAGGAACGCGAGTGAGGTGCGCCCCGGACCCCGGCGCCCCCGCTCCTGTCTCGTCCCTGCTCCTGCTCCTGCCCCTGTCCCGCCCCCGCCTCACGCCGTCAGAAGGTCGAGCTCCGTGCTCAGGTTCCGCCGGGCCAGCCGCTCCCATCTGTCGTGCCCCTCCGGCGTGCGGAACAGCCGCGGCAGCGCCAGCAGTTGACGCAGCACATCGGCCCGCCCCGCCCGGAACGCCTCGTCCGGCACGAAGGCGAACTCCTCGCGCACCGCGGCGGCGTACGCCGCGTACCGCTCCGGCGTCCCGGCCAGTACCGCCAGATCCGCGTCGCACAGCACCTCGCCGTTGCTGTCCCCCTCGGCCGGATCGTGGGTGACCGTGAGCCGCACGAGACGTGCCACCTCCGCCGTGCGCTCCGCGTCGATCCCCAGCTCGGGCAGTGCCCGCTCGGCGAGCGCCGCGCTGCGTTCCTCGTTCTCGGACCGGTCGGGGCGGTAGACGGCGTCGTGGAACCACGCGGCGAGCCGTACGACATCGGGTTCGGCGGCGTGTCCGGCCAGCTCGTCGATCCGGTCCAGCACGGCGGCCAGATGCGCGGTCGTGTGATAGCGGCGCTGCGGCTCGGCCCAGCGCGCGAGCAGGTTGTCGGCGTACGGAGCGGGGTCGGGCGGCAGGGCGAGAACCGTGCCGGGCTCGGTCGCCGCATCGGCGTTCCGGAGCGCCAGGACGGTGTCGTGCCAGCGGCGACGCAGCTGTTCGCCCGCGTCCGTGCGGTCCGTGCGGTCCGTCGAGGAGGAAGCCATACGCCCATTGTGCGCATCCGGACCGGCGGCCTCACCACAGGTGATCGCGCCGATCGCCGGAGGGTGCCGAGCGCTTTCGCGCCGGACGCCTTCGCACCGGATCGGTGTCGCTCCGTAGCGCCGGCCTGTCGGGTATGGCACCCTTGAGCACATGTCTAGACCAATTCTCGAGGTGATCGCGCTCGATGCCGCGGACGCCGCCGCGGCCGAGGCCGGAGGGGCGGACCGCCTCGAACTGGTCACGGACATGGCGTCCGACGGGCTCACCCCGCCCCGCGAGGTCTTCGCCGCCGTCCGGGCCGCCGTCTCCATCCCGCTGCGCGTCATGCTGCGCGCGTCGGACGGCTTCGCCGCGGGCGACGCCCGGACGTTCGACGCGCTGTGCGCCGACGCCGCCGCGCTCCGGGCCGCGGGCGCCGAGGAGTTCGTGCTGGGGTTCCTCGCCGAGGACGGCGGGCCCGACCTCGCCGCCGTGGACGCGCTGACCGAGGTGATCGACGGCTGCCGCTGGACCTTCCACCGCGCCATCGACCACGCCGCCGACCGCGACGGCCTGCGCAAACGCCTCGACGGCCGGCCCGGCCCCGACACCTACCTCACCGCGGGCTCGGCCGCCGGCGTCGACGACGGGCTGCCGGTGCTGCTCGCCGAGGCGGCGCGCGCGGCGGCCGGCGAGCCCGGGTACGGCCCGCAGATCATGGCCGGCGGCGGCCTCACCCTCACACATGTCCCGCCGCTGCGCGCCGCAGGGATCACCGCCTTCCACATCGGCGGCGCGGCGCGCCCCGCCGGCTGGTCGGCACCGGTCTCCCCGGCCGCCGTCGAGACCTGGCGCGCGGCGCTCGACGGCTGAGCGGGGCAAGGCCGCGGGCGCCGGGCCTCAGCCCGCCAGCTCCTCCGGCAGCGCCGCCGCGTGCACGACCGTCAGGCCGGACACCGCACGGGTGAGGCAGACGTACAGGCGGCGCAGCCCGGTCCGGTGGTCCGGCTCGGCGTCCACGAGCGCCGCCGGCTCGTCCAGTACCACGTAGTCGTACTCCAGGCCCTTCGCGAGCGTCGCGGGCACGAGCGTGAGCCGGGCGTCCGCCGAGGTCTCCTCACCGGGGGCGAGCGTGGCCAGGCCGGCGGCGGCCAGTGCCTCGCGCAGCGCCGGGAGGCGCGGCTCGGCGGCGATCAGGCCGATGGAGCCCTCCTTCGCCAGCGCGTCGCGGCAGGCGTCGATGACCGAGGCGTCGAGCGCGTCCGCCGCCGTCGGGCGGATCTCGAAGTCGCCCGGGGACTCGCGGATGGACGTCGCCTCGGAGAGGTCCGGCGCGATGGCCGGAAGCAGCCGTGAGGCGTACGCGATGACCTCGCGCGGCACGCGGAAGCCCTGGGTCAGCTCCTCGACCGCGGCGCCCGGCTTCCCCAGATGGGCCAGCGCCTCCTCCCAGGTGTCCGTCGACCACGGGGTCGTGCCCTGGGCGATGTCGCCCAGTACGGTCGCCGAGCCGGTCGAACAGCGGCGGCCCACGGCCCGATACTGCATGGGGGAGAGGTCCTGGGCCTCGTCCAGCACCACATGGCCGAGCGAGTGCGTGCGCTCCACCAGGTCGAGTGCCTCGTCGATGAGGACGGCGTCGGCGGGGGACCACTTGGCGGCGCGGACGCTGCGGGCCGGCCGGGTCCACAGGACGGTCTTCTGCTCCTCGTCGGTGAGGACGCCCTCGGCGTGCTCGGCCAGGAAGTCCGCGTCGGACAGCAGCCGCAGCACCAGCTTCGCCGGGTCGACCGGCGGCCAGACCGCCTTGACCGTGGCCTTCACCGCCGCGTTGCGCGCGACCGCGTCCTGCACGCGGTCGTCGGGCGCCTCGCCGGCCCGCTCCATCTGGACCAGCACGGCGTGCGCGATGCGCTGCGGCAGCGCCGCACGCGCCGCGCCGTAACGGATGCCGCGGTCCAGCAACTGCTGGACGATCTCCTCCAGTTCGTACGCGGGAACGCGCCAGCGACGGGAGCCGCGGACCACCACGCACCCCTCGGTGGGCAGCGTGACGTGCGAGCGCACGGCGCGCCGCAGCACCTCCGCCATCCGCGCGTCCCCCTTGATTGTCGCCGCGGCGGCGTCGTCCGTACCGCGCACCTCCACGTGCGCGACGAGGTCGTCGACCGTGGCCTGCTTGACCTCCAGCTCGCCCAGCGCGGGCAGCACCTGCTCGATGTAGTGCAGGAAGGACTTGTTGGGGCCGATGACCAGGGTGCCGGCGCGGGCCAGCTTCTCGCGGTGCGCGTAGAGGAGGTACGCGACACGGTGCAGGCCGACGGCGGTCTTGCCCGTACCGGGCGCCCCCTGGACGCAGACGGTGCCGCCGATCCCGGCCCGGACGATCTCGTCCTGCTCGGGCTGGATGGTGGCCACGATGTCGCGCATCGGGCCCACGCGCGGCCGCTCGATCTCCGTCTGGAGCAGCTTGCTGGCGTGCTCCGCCTCCGAGGGATCGGTGAGGTGCTCGTCCTCGTACGCGGTCAGTTCGCCGCCGGTGTACCCGAAGCGGCGGCGCAGCCGCAGGTCCATCGGGTCCTTCTTGGACGCCCGGTAGAAGGGCTGGGAGACGGGCGCGCGCCAGTCGATGACCATGGGGTCGCCGTCGGCGTCGTGGACGTGCCGCCGCCCGATGTAGAAGTCCTCGCCCTCGGCGCCCTCGGCCAGGTCGATGCCCGGCGCGTGGAGGTAGTCCAGACGCCCGAAGAACAGCGGGGTGTGGGAGAGGTCGGCGAGCGCCTTGATCCGGGCGTCGACCTCGCCCTGCAGGACCTGGGCGTTGACCCAGTTCGCCGCCACGTCCTTGATGTTCAGCGCCTCGGCGTCCGCGCGCATGGCGCGGAGCGCGGCGCGGGAGGCCGCGAGATGGGCCCGCTCCCGTTCCAGAGGGTCGTTCGTGTGGAGCTCGGCTTTCTCTTCTGCGGCGTGCGAGGGCACGGCGTCGCCTCCGGGGAGCTGCGTGGGTACAGGGGCCGGCCGGTTTCCGTCCGGCGGGCGGCACTCCGCGACGAGGGGCGGCGGGAGGCGGGCAGACGGGCGATTGTAGCCAGCACGCAGTGCGGGCGCGACCGAATTTAAAAGGGCCCCGATCCCTTAGGGGTGGGCCGCCGGGCGGTGCTTCCAGGGCCGTACTCCGGGCGACACGCGGATCGGTCGCTGGTCGGATGTGCGGCGACCGGGTGAATTCCATCATGGAGACATGAACAGTCGAGAGATGAACACCCACCTGAACCCGCCACCCGACCCCAAAACGGCGGCCCGCGCCCGGCAGGGCGCCAGCCCCATGGCCCACGGCGGAGAACACCGGCACCCGGTGGGCAGCGCCCTGCGAGCCGTAAAGGTCTTCGCGGGCACCGCTTTCAGCGTCGCCGTACTGGGCGAATACGCGGACGACAGATCCCCCACCACCGACCGGCCCGAGGAATGACATCCGGACGTCCGGAAAGCGTCACGAAACTTCGTGCGTGATCGATTAACGTCGCTGTAAAGGCTGTAAAGACTGTGCAAGCCGCATATGGCGACGAGGAGGGGTCACCCGCGTGTCTGCCGCCGACGGGAAGCCGATCCAGCGGACAACGCCCCTCGTGGGCAGGCCACGCACCACCCGGGAGCTGCCGGACGGACCGGCAGACCGCAGTACGGCCCCGCACCCCCGCCGTACTCTCCCCCGCCACACGCTCCCCGCGGCAGCACTGCTCGCGGTGTCCGTGGCCGCGCTCGGCGTCGTACACCTCTTCGTGCCGATGCCCACCTCCGACATCCTCGTCTACCGGGCGATGGGCGACTCCGTACTGACCGGCGGCGACCTCTACGGCTTCACGGTCACCAAATGGCACCTCCCGGCCACCTACCCGCCCTTCGCCGCCGTGCTGTTCGTCCCGCTGGCGCGGATCTCCCCCGGCGTACTGGAGTTCGCCTCGGTACTCGCCAACGTCGCGCTGCTCGCCCTGCTGATCCACTTCTCCGCCCGGCTCGCCGGGCTCCGCGCCACCCACCGCGTGCCCTCGCTGCTCGTCGCCACCGCGCTCGCCATCTGGCTGGAGCCGGTGTACCAGACGATCGTCTTCGGGCAGATCAACCTGGCCCTGACCTGCCTCGTCCTGTGGGACCTCACCCGCCCCGACGGCGCGCGCGGCAAGGGCCTGGCCATCGGCATCGCGGCCGGCATCAAGCTCACCCCCGCGCTCTTCGCCGTGTACCTGCTGCTCACCGGGCGGGTACGGGCCGCGCTGGTCTCGCTCGCCGGGTTCGCCGGCACGGTCCTGCTCGGCATCGTCGCGCTGCCCGGCGCCAGCGTCGAGTTCTGGACCCAGCGGCTCTACGAGACCGGGCGGGTCGGCGAGGCGTGGATCGTCGACAACCAGTCGCTCCAGGGACTCCTCGCGCGCCTGCTGCACACGACGCACCCGGGCGCCGCCTGGCTGGCCGGAGCCGTGCTGACGGCCGTGGTCGGGATGGCGGCGGCCCGCCGGACGGGCCTGGTCGCGGGCCGGGAGGCGTGGGGCGTGCTGTGCACGGCGCTCACCGCGCTGCTCGTCTCGCCGATCAGCTGGTCCCACCACTGGGTCTGGTGCGTGCCGCTGCTGGCCGTACTGGCCACCCACGTCCGGCGGGACGCGTGGCGGCGTGCCATATGGGGCGCGCTGGCCGTGGTCTTCACCGCCCGCACGATGTGGATCGTGCCGCACAAGGGCGACCTGGACCTGGCGCTCCCGTGGTGGCAGCAGCCGCTGGCCGCGCCGTACCCCCTGCTCGGCGCGGCCCTGCTGCTCGCCGCGGTGTGCTGGCGCGGGGGCGTGCTGACCGGGGTCGCGGCGGGCGCACTGACCCGCCCGACCCCGACCCGCCGGGAGTCCGTACCGGCCCCCAGATCACCCCGCTAGCGCCCCTGCGGGGTCACGCGCCCTCGTCCGCCAGGAGTTCGTGGGCGTCCACGATCCGGTACGCGTAGCCCTGCTCGGCCAGGAAGCGCTGGCGGTGGGCCGCGAAGTCCTGGTCGATGGTGTCCCGCGCGACGACCGAGTAGAAGCGCGCCTCGTGGCCGTCCGCCTTCGGGCGGAGCACCCGGCCGAGCCGCTGCGCCTCCTCCTGGCGCGACCCGAAGGTGCCGGACACCTGGATCGCGACCGTCGCCTCCGGCAGGTCGATCGAGAAGTTCGCGACCTTGGAGACGACCAGGACGGACAGCTCGCCCTCACGGAAGGCGTTGAAGAGCTTCTCGCGCTGCGCGTTGCTGGTGTCGCCCTTGATGACCGGCGCGTCCAGGTGCTCGCCCAGCTCGTCCAGCTGGTCGATGTACTGCCCGATCACCAGCGTCTGCTCGCCCGCGTGCCGGCGCACCAGCGCCTCGGTCACCTTCTGCTTGGACCCGGTGGTCGCGCAGAAGCGGTACTTCTCGTCGCTCTCCGCCGTGGCGTACGCCAGCCGCTCCGAGTCGGTCAGGCTGACCCGGACCTCGACGCAGTCGGCGGGCGCGATGTACCCCTGCGCCTCGATCTCCTTCCACGGCGCGTCGAACCGCTTCGGCCCGATGAGCGAGAAGACGTCGGACTCGCGCCCGTCCTCGCGTACGAGGGTGGCGGTCAGCCCGAGCCGCCGCCGCGCCTGCAGATCGGCGGTGAACTTGAAGACCGGGGCCGGCAGCAGATGCACCTCGTCGTAGACGACCAGGCCCCAGTCCCGCGAGTCGAAGAGCTCCAGGTGCGGGTAGACGCCCTTCCGCTTGGTCGTCAGCACCTGGTACGTCGCGATGGTGACCGGCCGGATCTCCTTCTTCGTACCGCTGTACTCGCCGATCTCGTCCTCGGTCAGCGAGGTGCGCTTGACCAGCTCGTGCTTCCACTGCCGCGCGGAGACCGTGTTCGTGACCAGGATCAGCGTGGTGGCCTTGGCCTCGGCCATCGCGCCCGCGCCGACCAGGGTCTTGCCCGCGCCACAGGGCAGGACCACGACGCCCGAGCCGCCGTGCCAGAAGTTCTCGACGGCCTGCTGCTGGTACGGCCGCAGCGACCAGCCGTCCTCCGCCAGCTCGATCGGATGCGCCTCGCCGTCCACGTAACCGGCCAGGTCCTCGGCCGGCCAGCCCAGCTTCAGCAGCGTCTGCTTGATCTGCCCGCGCTCGGAGGGGTGCACCGCGACCGTGTCCGGGTCGATCCGGGCGCCGACCAGCGGCTGCACCTTCTTCGACCGCAGGATCTCCTCCAGCACCGGGCGGTCGGTGGTGGTGAGCACCAGGCCGTGCGTGGGGTGCTTGCTGAGCGTGAGGCGGCCGTACCGGGACATCGTCTCGGCGATGTCGACGAGCAGCGCGTGCGGGACCGGGTAGCGCGAGTACGCCACCAGCGCGTCCACGACCTGCTCCGCGTCGTGCCCCGCGGCCCGCGCGTTCCACAGGCCGAGCGGCGTCACCCGGTAGGTGTGGATGTGCTCCGGGGCGCGCTCCAGCTCCGCGAAGGGGGCGATGACCTGGCGGCACGCGGCCGCCTGCTCGTGGTCCACCTCCAGCAGCAGCGTCTTGTCGCTCTGGACGATGAGAGGTCCGTTCACGCGCCTCGCCTTTCGCTTCGCCTGCGTCCGGCCGGCGTCGCCGCACGGCCCGGCCGTTCGTACGGCCAAACGTCCAGTGTGCCGCATCGCCGCGGAAGGGGGGCCTGCGTCCACCGAGCGCGCCCCCGGAGCGAGGTCGGAGCGAGGTCGGGGCGCGGTCAGGAAGTGGTCGGGAAGCCGTCAGGACGCGGCGTCGTCCGCGAGCTCCGAGACGCCCGTGATGCGGTGCAGGGGGTACGTGCGGACCTCGTCGGCGGTGTGGTCGTACGCCGTTACGAAGCCGCCCTCGACCCGGACCGGCGCGATGACGCGCTGGCTGGCGGCGCCGTCGGCGTTGACGTAGCCGATCCACAGCGCCGAGTTGGTCAGCGCGGCGGCCTGCACGGTGGCGAGCGTCTCGGCGGAGGTCGTACGCGGCAGCCGGCCCGGCGTGGGCGCCGCGGCCTCCGGGCCCGGCTTGCGCTCGGCGGTGGCCGCGAGGTCGCCCGCGCGGATGGCCCGTACGGCGGCCTCCAGCAGCGTCGTGTCGGGGGCCGGCGGGCCGTCGGGGACGGGGGCCGGTGCGGTGCGCGGCGGGGTGCGGTGGGCGTCGGTGCGGGCGATCACCACATCGCCCTCGGCGGACTCGGCGGCGGGCGCGTACCCCATCGCGCGCAGGCCTTCCAGCAGCGCGTCGGGTGCTGCCTGTGCGGCCAGTACGGTCGGGGCGAGGCGGCGCAGCCGGAGCCCGTCGGCGCGCCGGTCGGCCATGATCTCGTTCAGCAGCGCGTCGTCGTCGCAGCGGACGTACGCGGAGGCCGCCCCGATCCGCAGCACCCCGTGTCTGCGTGCCACGTCGTCGATCAGGTAGGCGAGCGGCTGCGGTACGGGTGTGCGGGAGTGCGCCGCGAGGAAGGACTGGATGTCCGCCGCCGACCGGCCGGCGTCCAGGCCGCGGCGCACCGAGCCGGGCGTGAAGCGGTACACCGTCGCGCCGCCCTTGGACTCCACGTCGGCCAGCACGTCGAGGGCGTCGGCGAGCGGGCGTTCCAGGGGGCCGGGGGCGACCGCGGTCAGGTCGGCCTGGAGGAGGACGTGGTCCAGCGGGGTGGGGAGCAGCGGGGCGAGGGCCGCGGCGGCGGCCCGGCGGGCCTGGGTGTCCTCACCATCCGGGCCCGTCTCCAGGAGCGCGCGGGTGTGGCCCGCGAGGGCGCCGCGGCCGGTGAGGCCGAGCAGCTCGGCCTCGTGGAGGGACCACAGAGCGATACGGGAGCGGAGGTCTTGGGGAGCGGCGTGCGCCGCATTCTGTGCGGCGTTGTGGTCGGGGGCCTGGCCGTTGTCCGGGGCGGCGCCGGGAGTGGCCTGAACTGCCGCGCGCAGCGGCCGTTCCCAGCGGAGCCGGGCCAGTACGGCGTCCTGGGGCACGGCCGTGCCCGGCGGGAGGCCGCCGAGCAGCGCGAGGACCCGCCGCCGTACCTCCGGGGCGGGGGAGCGGTCCAGGTGCGGGCCGAGCGCGGCCAGGGTGCGGCCCTTGGCGTCGGCGGTGCCGACCAGGCCGGCCGTACGGGTCGCGGTCAGCCAGGCGGTGGCCAGCCGCACCCAGCGCTCCTCGGCGGGCAGCTGCCGCCAGTCCTCGGCGGCGGGCGTGGGCGCGTACCGCTCGTCGGCCTCGCCGTCCGAGGCCACCAGCCCCGCCGCGTACGCCAGCTCCAGCCAGAACGCGGCGGTGTGCACTCCGGTGTCCAGGGCCGTCGCGGTCCGCTTGAGGTCGCGGACGCTCAGGCCGCCGGCGCGCAGGACGGGCGGGCCGCCGAGGTCCCATTCCTTGAGCAGTTCGTCGATCGTGGCGAGCGCGGTGAACGCCTGGCCGGCCGCCGTACGGTCCACCATCTCCGGGTCGCGCGCGGTGGCCGGCGCGAGGGCGGGCGGCTCCGGCTCCGGCGCTCGGTGCGCGCGCCCGGCGCGTAGATGCAGGGCGGCTTCCCGGGGGAGTACGACGTTGCGCGGGCCGACCGGGAGCAGCACGCCGCGGTCCAGGAGCCAGCGCAGGTGCGGCGCGGGCTGCGCGGTCACCGCGCCGTACGGCGGGCCCCAGACGAGTCTGTCCAGTACGGCGTGGGACTCGGCCGGCGCGCCGTCGAGCAGTGCCGCCATGGCAGCGCGGTCCTCGAAGAGCGAGGTCAGCGCGGTGACGGCGGTGACCGGGTCGGGCGTGGTGGGCAGCCCGGCGGCCGTCACGATCTCCTGGATGCGGCCGGGCGACATGCCGGCTGCGGCCTCGGCGACGGTGGGGCCGAGGCCGGTGGGGGAGGGGCGGGTGGCGCTGGGGGTGAGCAGTTCGCGGGCGGTGCGGACGAGCCGGAGGCGGTCGTCGGGGCCCCAGACCAGGGCCTGGGCGCGGAGCGCCGCGAGGGCGTCGGGGAGGCGCTCGCTGACGGCTGCCCGCAGCCCGGAGTCCGTACCGGATTCCTCCTCGTCGCCCGTCATCAGCCCGGCGAGCGTGTCGTACGGGCAGGGGTCCGGGGCGATGGCCAGCGCCTCGGCCGTCTGCAGCGCGAAGGCGTCCAGCCGTTCCACGGCGCGGACCACGGAGGCGCGGGTGCCGGCGCGGGTGGCGAGCTGGGTGAGATCACCGGGGACGGGGTTGAGCAGGTCGGGGCGGGACCGCAGCAGAGCGGACAGGTCGTCGTCCGGCCGGTTGCGCAACTCCTCGGCCAGCGTGCGGGGGGACGGATGGCTGCCGCTCATTCGCCCCACGTTACCGCCTGACGGCGGGCGGTCCGACGGTCACGGGCCCGGCACCGGCGTCCGGCGCCTGTGGAAAACCGGCATTCGCCGCCTGTGGAAAAGCGCGGTATCGGCGGCGCGCGGGGGTACCGTCGGAGCGGCGGGAATCGGCCTGGCGCAGGGGTGTTTCGGTGGGGATCGAGAGTGATCAGCTGGTCTTCGACTATCTGAGCCGGGTCGGGGACCTGGCGCAGGGGCGGGGGCTGACGGCCAGGGAGCGGATGCGGCTCGTCGCGCGGCTGCGGTCGGAGATAGACGCGAGACGCGCCGGGGGCGGCGACGACGTCAAGCGCATCCTCGCGCGGCTGGGCACGCCGGAGGCGGTGGTGACCGCGGCGGTGAACGGCGAGGAGCCGGTGCCCGAGGAGCCGCCCGGCGGCACGGCGGAGCGCAGGCCCGGCGCGCTGCCCTCGCTGCTGAAGCGGCCGGGTAAGGCGACCGCCCTGCCCGCGCCGCGGGACGGCGCGCAGCCGATGGTGCCGCAGCAGGGCGCGGCGCCGCCGCATCTGGCGGGCCTGGACGAGCTGGGCGACCGGGACGCGCTGGACGAGGAGGAGCCGGACTGGTGGCGGGTGGCGGCGGAGCCGTACGCCGCCGGGGAGACCGTGCCGGGGTTCGTCGGCGGGATCGAGATCGCGGAGATACGGCGGCCGCCGGAGACCGACGAGGAGGAGGAAGAGGACGCGGCCGGGACGGAGGACGCCGGGCGGCGCGGGCTGCCGGGGGTGCTGAAGAAGGCCACGGGGAAGGTCCTGCCGTGGCGGCGGGAGGCCGCGGCCGTGCCCGCCGCGGAGCCGGCGGCCGAGGAGGCCGGCGAGGCGGTCGTGGCGCCGCGGCCGAAGCCGAGCCCGGTGCTGCTGCTGGCGGTCGTGCTGCTGGTCGCGGGCGCGGTGATCGGCAGCTGGCTGGCGCTGGCCGCGGGCTGGCTCGTGGCGTACTCCTCGCGCACGCTCTCGCGCGCCGCGGCGAAGTTCGCGGCGCTGGGCGTGCCCGGGCTGGTGTGCGGTTCCGTACTGGTCTGGCTGTGGGGCCGGCTCGCCGGCAAGTGGGGCGAGCCGCTCGCCAAGGGGCAGTTGGGGCCGGAGTTGACCGATGTGCTGCCGATGGTGGTGCGCATCGCGGCCGTCGCCTCCGCGGTGTTCCTGGTGTGGCGGATGCGGCGACGGCCGCGCTGATCCCGTTACGATCCGTTACTTCGTCAGGTCCTTCTGCAGCTCGTCGAGGATCTTGTCGGCGGCGGTGTAGCCGATGCCCTGGAGCCAGAGCTGGTCGGAGACGCGGAAGGCGTGGCCGGTCTTGACGGCCTTCATGTTCTTCCACAGCGCGCCGCCGGTGACCTGGCTCTCCTTGGACTTCTCGGGGCTGCCGTACGCCGAGTAGAAGACCGCGTCCGCGTCGGCCCGGGTGATCTGCTCGGGCCCGACCTCGGTCATCAGGCCGTCCTCGGCGTTCTTCACCACGTCGGTGGGCGCGGTGCCGACGTCGTCCAGGATCGTTCCGAGGTAGCTCCGGCAGCCGTAGACGCGGGTGTCGGCGCCCTCGACGAAGCGGACGACGTTGGTGGTCTTCTCCGCCGCCGCCCTCGCGCCACCGAGCGCGTCGGTGACCTGCGCCGCGTGCTTCTCGTACGCGGCGGCCGCCTGCTTCCCCGCCGGAATCCGGCCCAGCGCGTCGGCGTGGGTGGCGAAGTTCTGCTTCCACGGGTAGCCGGTGGTCTCGGTCATGACCGTGGGGGCGATCTTCTTGAGCTGCTCGTAGCGCTGGCCGTCGCGGACCTTGCTCGTAAGGATGAGGTCCGGCTTCAGCGCCGCGACGGCCTCCATGTCGGGCGACCCGATCGTGCCGACGTCCTTGATGCCGGCGACCTTCTCCTTGGGCAGGTACGCGAGGAACCCGGAGGCCACGTCGGCGTGCGTGGCGCCGACCGGCCGCACGCCCAGGGTGAGCGCGGAGTCCAGCTCGGCGGTGTCCAGAACGACGACGCGCTTCGGATGCGCCGGCACCTTCACCTGGCCCATGGCGGTCGGCACGGTGTGCGCGCCGTCGGCCGGCTTCGCCCACTTCGTCTCGGGCTGGGCCGGGCAGGCGGCGGCCTCGAAGGAGCCGCCGTCGGAGCCGCGGGAGCCGTCGGAGCCGTTCTTGGAACCGACGGCACCGGTGGCGCCGCAGGCGGTCAGCGTGACGGCGGCCGCGGCGAGCACGGTGGCGGTGCGGACGGTGCGCAGGGTGCGGGAGGTGAAGACCATGGCGGCCCTTTCGAGGAAGGGAGCGGGACGGTCAGCCGCCGGCGGGGGACTGCCAGGGCCGGCCGGGTACGACCAGCGGGGAGCCGGTCACGGGGTCGGGGACGACGACCGAGTCGAGGCCGAAGACGTCGCGGACCAGGCCGGCGGTGACGGTCCCGGCGGGCGGGCCCTGGGCGACGATCCGCCCGGCCTTCATCGCCACCAGGTGGTCGGCGTAGCGCGCGGCCTGGTTGAGGTCGTGCAGGACGGCGACGACGGTCCGGCCGCGCTCGTGGTTCAACTGCCGTACGAGGTCGAGTACTTCGACCTGGTGCGCGATGTCGAGGTAGGTGGTGGGCTCGTCGAGCAGGAGCAGGTCGGTCTCCTGGGCGAGCGCCATGGCGATCCAGACGCGCTGCCGCTGGCCGCCGGAGAGCTCGTCCACGGCCCGGTCGGCGAGGTCGGCGATGTCGGTGCGGGCCATCGCCTCGGTGACCGCGCGCTCGTCCGCGTCCGACCACTGCTGCCACCAGTGCTGATGCGGCTGGCGGCCGCGCGCGACCAGGTCGGCGACGGTGATCGCCTCGGGCGCGGCCGGCGTCTGCGGCAGCAGGCCGACCGACCGGGCGATCTTCTTGGTGGGGAGGCGGGCGAGGTCCGTACCGTCCAGGAGCACCGCTCCCCGGCGCGGCTTCAGCAGCCGCCCCAGGGCCCGCAGCAGGGTGGACTTGCCGCAGGCGTTGGGGCCGACGATGACGGTGACGGCGCCGTGCGGCACGTCCAGGTCCAGGCCGTCGACGACGGTCCGGTCCTCGTAGGCGAGGGTCAGGCCGCGGGCGGTGAGTCTGCTCGCGGTGCGGTCGCCGGTCGTGGTCACGCGCTTCCTCCCGCGGCACGGCGGCGGACGCTGTGCCCTCGTACGAGCAGATGGATCAGGTACGGGGCGCCGATGGCCGCCGTCAGCACGCCGACCGGCAGCTCGGTCGGCGCGAAGAGCATGCGGGCCGGCAGGTCGCCGAGGACCACGACGCACGCGCCCAGCAGCGCCGAGCAGAGCAGGGGTATCTGGGCGGTGCGGGTCAGCCGGCGGGCGATCTGCGGCGCCAGCAGCGCGACGAAGTCGACCGGGCCCGCGGCGCCGGTGGCGAGCGCGGCCAGCAGGACGCCGAGGGTCGCGAGGCCGAGCCGGGTGCGGCCCAGTCGTACGCCGAGGGCTGTCGCGGTGTCGTCGTCCATCGAGACGGTGCGCTGCGCGCGGGCCGCCCACAGGACGCAGGGGAGCAGGACGAGCAGCGACCAGCCGAGCGGGACGGCCTCGGCCCAGCCCCGGCCGTTGAGCGAGCCGACCATCCAGACCTGGGCTTTTTGCGCCACGAGGTAGTCGCCCTTGGTCAGGAACAGTTGGGTGACCGAGCGCAGCGCGACGGCGATGCCGATGCCGATCAGGACGAAGCGGGTGGCGTGCAGGCCGCCGCGCCAGGCGAAGAGGTACACCAGCGCCGCGGCGAGCAGGCCGCCCGCGACGGACAGGTACGGCAGTACGGCGGAGGAGCCGACGCCGAAGGTCAGCGCGCCGACGGTCAGCGCGCTCGCGCCCTGGGTGATGCCGATGATGTCGGGGCCGGCGAGCGGGTTGCGGGCGACGGTCTGGAGGAGCGCGCCGGCCAGGCCGAAGGCGGCGCCTGCCGGCAGCCCGACGCACAGCCGCGGCAGTCGCAGCGTGCCGACCACCAGCTCGTGCGGCGAGGGCTGCCCGAGTAACACCTTCAGTACGTCGCCGGGCGCCACGGAGCGCTCGCCGAGCGAGAGGTACGCGACGCAGGCGGCGGCCAGTACGGCGGCGAGCACGGCGGCGACGGCCGTGGCCCGCCGGTGGACCAGGAAGGCGGCCGGGCCGGCCCGCAGCAGCGCGTATCCGGCCGGGCGTATCGGAGCCGGAACGGCTGAAGTGGAGGTCATGCGGCCACCGCCTTCCGCCGGACCAGGGCGACCAGGAACGGGACGCCGATCAGGGCGGTCATCACCCCGGCGGGCACTTCCGAGGGCGGGAAGAGGAGCCGGCCCGCGGTGTCGGCGACCAGCACCATCACCGGGCCGAGCAGCGCGGCCATCGGCAGTACCCAGCGGTGGTCGCCGCCGACGAGCGCGCGGGCCAGGTGCGGCACGGCGAGGCCGACGAAGGCGACGGGCCCGGCCGCCGCGACGCCCGCGCCGGTCAGCACGGCGGCGCCCAGCCCGCCCACGATCCGTACGGTGGCGACCTGCCGGCCGAGCCCGCGTGCGACGTCCTCGCCGAGCGCCAGGGCGTCCAGGCCGCGCGCGACGGCCAGTACCAGTACCGCGCCCACCAGCAGGAACGGCCAGATCTGCGCGGCCACTGCGGCGTCCCGGCCGGTCAGCGAGCCGACCTGCCAGAAGCGGAACTCGTCCAGCGCGGCGGCCTTCGTGGTCAGCACGGCCATGGTCACCGCGACGAGCAGCGCGTTGATCGCGGCGCCGGCCAGCGCGAGCTTGACGGGGGTGGCGCCGCCGCGGCCGCGCGCGGCGACGGCGTACACGAAGACGGCGGCGAGCGCGGCGCCGGCGAAGGCGATGCCGACGTAGCCGGAGAGCGAGTGGACGCCGGCGAAGGCGATGGCCAGCACCACGGCGGCCGAGGCGCCCTGGCTGATGCCGAGGATGCCGGGGTCGGCGATGGGGTTGCGGGTGATGCCCTGCATCGCCGTGCCGGCCAGCGCGAGCGCGGCGCCGACCAGCAGCCCGACGAGGGTGCGCGGCAGCCGCAGGAACAGCACGACCTGGGCCGCTTCGCTGTCGCCTCCGTACAGCAGCGCGTCGATCACCTCGCGCGGCGGGAAGGCGCGGCTGCCGACCGCGAGGGAGAGCAGCACCGCGAGCAGCAGGGCGAGCGCCGCCGCGGCGGTCCAGCGGATGCGGCGCCGCACCAGAGGGCTTCTGGGGCTGCCGGCCAGGGCGACTGACATCGGTTCCCTTTCGCGGGGAGCGCGGTGTTCAGACGGGTGCGTACGCAGACGTGCGGAGGCGTACGCCTGCAGAGGCTGAAGGTAAGGCTCCGCTAAGTGTACGGATCGTGGCCGTGTGTGCCAGAGGCACAATGGGTGCCATGGCCACGCATACCTTGACGGTCGGATTCGACCTCGACATGACCCTGATCGACTCCCGTCCGGGCATCAAGGACGCCTACGCCGCGCTCTCCGCGGCCACCGGTACGTACATCGACACCGACCTCGTGACCACCCGGCTCGGGCCGCCGCTGGAGCAGGAGATCCGCAACTGGTTCCCCGAGGATCAGGTCGCCGAGATCGCCGACCGTTACCGCGCGCTCTACCCCGAGCACGCCATCACCGGCACGCTCGCCATGGAAGGCGCGCGCGAGGCGATCGCAGGCGTCCAGCGCCTCGGCGGCCGCGCCATCGTGGTCACCGCCAAGTACGAGCCCAACGCCAAGCTGCACCTGAAGCACCTGGACATCCACGCGGACGCGGTCGTCGGCTCGCTGTGGGCCGAGGGCAAGGCCGAGGCGCTGCGCGAGTACGGCGCGAGCGTCTACGTCGGCGACCACACCGGCGACGTGCGCGGCGCCCGGGCCGCCGACGCGCTCTCGGTCGCGGTGGCCACGGGCCCGTGCTCCGAGGAGGAGCTGCGGGCGGCCGGCGCGGACGTCGTCCTGCCCGGCCTGGCCGCCTTCCCCGCCTGGCTGGAGAGCTACGTCGCGGCGGAGGCCTCGCGCGCCTGACGGCGCTGGGCCGCGACCGACCGCAGCACGCCTGCGGCGGCGATCAGGAAGCCCGCGCCCATGAGCATGCACACCCAGTAGAAGACCCAGGGCAGTGGGGCGGAACCGAGGAAAAGGGGCGTCATCGTCGCGAGAGTGGCGAAGGCGCCAATAAGGAACACGATCGCGCCGATCCGGACGAGCAGGTCCCCGGCGCGCGGACCTTCGGGGGTCGCCGGGGCCGCGCCCCGGACGGAAGGATTGTCAGACACACGACCAGGGTAAGTCCCCGGCCGGAAGCGCTGAGGAACCACCCGGCGACGTCTTGTCACCAGGCCCCGGACCATTAGCCTTGGGTAGCGGCGGGTCGCAGACCCGCTGCACTGCTATCCAGAGCTGTTGTGTGCGCAGCTACCCCATGTTTTCCCGACGAGTACGAGGACGAGGACAGACGTGCCTACCGGCAAGGTCAAGTGGTTCAACAGCGAGAAGGGCTTCGGCTTTCTCTCCCGCGACGACGGCGGTGACGTCTTCGTGCACTCTTCGGTGCTGCCCGCCGGCGTGGACGCACTCAAGCCGGGCCAGCGCGTCGAGTTCGGCGTGGTGGCGGGCCAGCGTGGTGACCAGGCGCTTTCGGTGACCCTCCTCGACCCCGCGCCCTCGATCGCGGCCGCCCAGCGGCGCAAGCCCGACGAACTGGCATCGATCGTGCAGGACCTCACCACGCTCCTGGAGGGCGTCGCGCAGCAGTTGGAGCGCGGGCGCTACCCGGACAAGGCACACGGCGGCAAGATCGCGGGCATGCTGCGCGCGGTCGCCGATCAACTGGACGTCTGAGCAGGGCCGCACCGCTTCGGACAGGCCCCCGCGGTCTCCCGCGGGGGCATCCGTCATACGAACTTCAGCGCATCCGGGGCGAGGGGCGGTACGAGCCCCTCGGCCGCGGCACGGGTGAGCAGTCCGCGCACCGCCGCGTAGCCGTCCTCGCCCAGGTCCGCGCTGAACTCGTTCACGTACAGGCCGATGTGCTGGTCCGCGACGGCCGGGTCCATCTCCTGCGCGTGCGCCAGGACGTAGTCGCGCGAAGCCTCGGGGTCGTCCCACGCCATGCGTACGGACGTGGTGATCGTGCGGGCCAGCTCGCGCAGCCGCTCCTCGCCCAGCGAGCGCTTGGCGATGATCGCGCCGAGCGGGATCGGCAGCCCGGTTGTGGTCTCCCAGTGCTCGCCCATGTCGGCAAGGCAGGTCAGGCCGAAGTTCTGGTACGTGAAGCGGGCCTCGTGGATGACCAGTCCGGCGTCGACGAGGCCGTCCCGCACGGCGGGCATGATCTCGTCGAACGGCATGACCTTGACCTCGCCCACGCCGCCGGGCACCTGGTCGGCGGCCCACAGCCGGAACAGCAGGTAGGCCGTGGAGCGCTCGCTGGGCACCGCGACCGTACGGCCCGCCAGGTCGGCGGGCGTCGCCGCGTCCCGGGTCAGCACGAGCGGGCCGCAGCCGCGGCCCAGCGCGCCGCCGCACGGCAGCAGCGCGTACTCGTCCAGGACCCAGGGCAGCTCGGCGTAGGACACCTTCAGCACGTCCAGCTCGCCGCGCTCGGCCATGCCGTTGGTGAGGTCGATGTCCGCGAAGGTGACCTCGGGCGCCGGGGCGCCGGGGACCTTGCCGTGCGTCCACGCGTGGAAGACGAACGTGTCGTTCGGGCAGGGCGAAAACGCGATCCTGAGCGCCTGGCTCATGGCGTGCTCCTTGAGGACAGGGCTCGCGGCAGATCGGCGAAGGCGGCGGTGAGGGCGGCGAGCGCCTCCCCGATCCGCCAGGCGGCGCGGTCCCGCGGGCCGACGGGGTTGGAGATCGTACGGAGTTCCAGCACCGGCACGCCGTGCGCGGCGGCGGCCTCGGCGACGCCGAAGCCCTCCATCGCCTCCGCGAGCGCGCGCGGGTGGCGGGCCAGCAGCTCCTTGGCGTGGGCCGCGCTGCCGGTGACGGTGGAGCCGGTGAGGACGGTGCCGGGCAGCGCGCCGGTGGCCGCGGCGACGGCCGCGACCAGGTCCTCGGGCGGGCGGTGCGCGTCGGTGCCGAAGCCCAGCGCGGTGACCGGCACGAAGCCGTCTGGGGTCTCGGCGCCGAGGTCGGCGGCGGCGATCTCCTCCGCGACGACGAGCGAGCCGACGGGCGCGCCGGGCGCGAAGCCGCCGCCGATGCCGGCCGAGACCACGAGGTCGTAAGCGCGGCCGCCGAGCGCGGCGGCGGTCAGCGCGGTGGCGGTGCCGGCCGCCGCGGCGGCCGGGCCCACGCCGGCGGCGAGGGCGTCGAGGGCGTACGGGCCCTCGGCGGAGTCGGGCTGCCCTGTGCGGTGCAGCGCGAAGCCGCCCGGTACGGGGATGCTCTCAGGCTGTCCCGCCGTCGCGGCGGTGACCGCGTCGCGTTCGGCGGGGACGGCGGTGACGACCAGGATGTGCATCAGGGGACCGGGCGGCTCGGGTGCGGCACTCAGGACGAGGCGCGGTTGAGCTTGATGTTCCAGATGCCGGTGTACTTGCCGCCCTTGGACGTCATGATCGAGATCGTCGTGGAGTCCGACATCTGGCGGGTCTGCTGGTTGTAGAAGACCTGGTCACCGTCGACCGAGGTGTAGGTCTGCTTGCTCAGGCTGGTCATCGGCATGCCGTTGGACATCGCGATCCACCCCTGCTCGGCCATGTCCGGCTCGACGCCGAGGCGCACCTTGTCGCCAGGGTGCACGGTGAGCGTCTGGTCCGGCTCGGAGGTCAGGCACTTCTCGAACTTCGCCTGCTCCGCCTTGTCCTTGGCGGTGAGGTCGCCGAGGGTCTTGCCGTCCTCGTAGCAGGAGGCTTCGGCGGTGACGCTGTCCTGGCCGGCGGTCACGGTGGCCCGCGGCGTGGGCTGGTCACAGGCGGAGAGGACGAGAAGTCCCAGGGACACGGCGCCCGCGGCGGCGGCGGCACGGCGGCCCTTGCCCCGGAGCGAGGAGGAGAACGCGGTCATGCGGGCAGGCTATCTGGCCGCCGGGCCCGCACGTCGCGCGGGTACGGTGCGTGCCGCGCCCGGTGGCCTCCGGTTACGCCACGCGGGCGCGCGCCGGACCGTGCCGACGGTCCGCCGTGAGCAGTGCCCGCACGGTCGTCGCCGCTGCCAGGGCCAGTACGGCCGAGGCCACCGCCAGGCCCAGTACGCCGTGCAGCGGCAGCGCGATGCCCAGCCCGCCGCCCACCACCCACGACAGCTGCAGCACCGTCTCGGACCGGGCGAACGCGGACGTACGGAAGGATTCCGGCACGTCCCGCTGGATCAGCGCGTCCAGCGACAGCTTCGCGAGCGCCTGGCACAGCCCGGCGGCCGCGGCGGTGGCGGTCACCATCACGCTCGCCAGCACGGCGTAGAAGGCCGCGGCGGTGACCGTGACGCCCAGGGCCAGCGCCAGCACCACCGCGATGATCACCTCCGGGCCGCGGGCCCGCAGCCAGGCGCCGATGGCCGTGCCCAGCGCGTTCCCGGTGCCCGCGGCCACCGCCACCAGCCCCAGCGACAGCGCCGGGCTCAGCCCGCCCAGCGGCTGCTCGCGCAGCAGGAACGCCAGGAAGAAGGTGAGAAAGCCGGACAGCGCACGAAGCGCGGAGTTGGCCCGGAGGCCGTGCAGGACGGAGCGGCCGACCGTCCGCAGCCCGGGCCGGGGGCGGCGCGCCCGCTGCCCCGCCGCCAGGGGCGCCGGCGCCTCGCCCCGCGCCGAGTCGACCTTGTGCGGCAGCGAGAAGGACAGGAACGTTCCGGCGGCGAACACCAGACACCCGCCGTACAGCGGCCAGGCCGGGCCGAGCAGGTGCAGCCCGGCGCCCAGCGGGGCCGCCACGCCGGTGGCCACCAGTCCCGCCAGGGTGACCCGGGAATTGGCCTTCACGAGCGAGAAGCGGCGGGGCAGCAGTCTGGGCACCACCGCCGAGCGCACCACGCCGTACGCCTTGGAGGACACCAGCACGCCGAGCGCGGCCGGATACAGCTCCAGGCCGCCGGTGGCCACCGCGCCCGACATGGTCAGGGCCAGTACCGCGCGGGCCAGCATCGCCCCGGCCATCGCGGCGCGCCGGCCGTGCGGCACCCGGTCCAGCAGCGGCCCGACGACGGGCGCGAGGAGGGCGAAGGGGGCCATGGTGACCGCGAGGTACAGGGCCACCCGGCCGCGCGCCTGGTCCGTGGGGACGGAGAAGAAGACGGTCGAGGCGAGTGCGACGGTGATCAGCATGTCGCCCGCGGAATTCACCGCGTGCAGTTCGATCAGCTTGCCGAGGCCCGACTCGCCCGCGCCGTGCGCGTGTGTCGCCCGGCGGACGCCGCGCCCGGCGGCGGCGAAGGGCCGGCGCACGGCGGTCCCGGCGGCCCGGCACGCGCGGCCCGCGCGCCCCGCGG